>JAITWL010000390.1 GCA_031285285.1 Deferribacteraceae bacterium
CCACATTACGTAATGCTGCAATCGTGGAGCTGCTATTTGCCACGGGGATGCGAGTATCTGAATTATGTTCTTTAGAAGCAAAAGATGTGCGTCTTGAAGAAGGCAACATCTATATCATGGGAAAAGGCTCAAAGGAGAGAGTGATCCAAATTGGAAACAAAGAGGTGCTTGCTATTTTGCAAGAATACATAGATGTGAAAAATTCACATAAATGCAAATCAAATTTTTTCTTTATCAATCGTTTTTTTTCGCGTATTTCTGAGCAATCTGTGAGATTTATGTTGAAAAAAATTAGAATTAAAGCAGGAATTCCAATTAATATTACTCCTCACATGTTTAGGCATTCATTTGCCACTCTATTGCTCGAAGAAGATGTAGATATACGCTACATTCAGCGAATGCTTGGACATAGCTCAATCCAAACAACACAGATATACACATTCGTGACTACAGAAAAACAACGCCAAATTCTTACAACAAGGCATCCACGCAATAAAATTGCTTTTATGTAAAATTAAGTTTTTATTGCATCCAGTTTTTATTGCATCCTTGCTTGACAGTCACATATGGTCAATGATAATATGCAGGATAATTATTTATTATCATTAAAAAGGTCGATGTATGAAAACAAAGATTGCCACATTATTGGATAATTTATTCATGTCTCAATCAGAGTTATTATCTAATTTTACGTTGTGTATTGTATGCAACAAAAAGGAAAC
This sequence comes from Deferribacteraceae bacterium, assembly GCA_031285285.1. Classification (GTDB taxonomy): domain Bacteria; phylum Chrysiogenota; class Deferribacteres; order Deferribacterales; family JAISNW01; genus JAITWL01. Next base: position 723 of record JAITWL010000390.1, read on the forward strand.
ACAGCACTCAAGTTTACTAGAAAGTGAGTATTTTTCAGATATAGAATTTGAAGAAATAGTGCATTTATTTACTTCATTAGGCATGGCTACAGAATTTTTTTTAAATGAGGATGAATTTATTAAATTTGTACTTAATAATTCAAATAAACAGCTAGTAACATACAACGCCGCTCAAAGTGGCAGAGGAGCTGGTCGCAAATCTTTAGTACCAGCATTTTGTAATATGCACAATATACCATATACAGGATCAAACGCATATGTGGTGTCATTGTGTAGGCATAAATATCACACCAATAAATTATTATCAAGTGTTGGCTTTCCTGTACCACAATCGTGGTTATATAATGGTGGTTTTACAGGAAAAATTACACCTTGTGAGGGTCAAAAAATAATTTTAAAACCAATTTATGAGTCAGCAAGCGTTGGAATCAATAATGATTCTATTTTGACATTCAATAACAACAAGGAATTAATCAAAATAATACAAAATAAACAAGACTTACATAAACAGCCAATCCTGCTTCAAACTTTTTTAAGTGGTTTTGAAATAGAAGTTCCCATATTATCATTTAATTTAGAAGTAAATAGCCTATTGCCTGTCGGGATTTCATTAGATGGCATACAATTATTGGGAGAAAATATATTAGATTATGAGAGGGTGTATTTTGATAAATATGAATTTTATGATTTTTCTCAAAATACGCTTGGAAATACATTAATTGATGTTGCGCAAAACGTTGCGCGTTTCTTGGGCATTGAAGGATTAGGGCGTGTTGATTTTCGTACAGATAAAACAGGTCAATTTTATATCACAGATGTATCCACAAATCCGCATTTTGTTACACATAGCTCTGTAAGCTATGCATTTAAAAACCTTGGCTTTTCTAGTATTGATATCGCACGTACGATTGTATGTTCTGCTTTATCTAAAAATAGTAATCAAAATTCTGACCAAAACTGTAAATCGGAACATAGAAAACCATGACATATAAATTTCCATTGATTGCCGCCAGTGTCATCAATAAAAAAATTATGAAAAAGTTTAGGATCAGTTATATTTGTTGTTTTCATAATTTCAATCCATAATGTTGTTCTCTTTTTCAAATAATAGCTTTCAGTTGCTTTTGTTAAGGCTGGTACAGTTAAGCAATTATCAATTAATATCTGTATTGCATGATCTCGATCTCCACATAAATAATTTATTGCAGCCAAATTTGCATTGATGTAATATGAGAAATATGAATCATTTAGTTCATTATTAAGTAGAGATGCTCGTTCTAATAAAATAGATGCTGTATTTAAATCATTATTTAAAGCATAATAGATAGCACTGTTAATTAAAGGGATGATACTCCATCCATAATCTTCATAACAATTTATTATGTCCAGTAAATTATTTGGGAAGCTATAATCTTCAGATGTTTTTTGGATTTGATAAACAAAGTAATTATTTAGCAAATATATTTTTATGATGCTACTAGTTGGATGTTTTCCTATAAATTCAAATGCTTCCATTAAATATCTTTTGGCATCATCATATTTACCCAACACTAATAAATTAGCACTATGATTGTTTAGTGCCATTAAATATTGACTGGAGTAGATAGTATTTCTAAAGAAAATAACGCTTTCTTTTGTGCGCATTATGGCACGTTCAACAGAATTTACAGCCGCACTTTTACGGTGAAGTATGTTTATGCCAATAGTAGCAAAATCCATGTCTCTTTTTTCTGAATAGTAGTAAATCAATTCTTTTTCAAGCATAGAAGCATCATGTATTTGTCCTAAATTAACATAAAATGAAATCAATGTAGATAAGCAATCACACCAAAATCCTAGCTCTACACTTTTTGCTTTTTCAGCAGCTATTTTTAGTGATATTAATGCTTCTTTGTGTAACTGAAATGTTTTGCCAGATTTATATATAGCTATTGCAATTAGATATTCTTTAAGTAAATTTAAACGTAAAGATAATAATCCATTGTACGAGTGTATACATTTTAATGCATTATCATATTCCATTTTATTGTAAAATTTATAATATTCTCTTAGCACATACCAAAAACTGTGTAATTCACATTTTTTACTTAATTCAGAAATTTTTGTTATGTGCTCATTTTGAAATGAATCAGTATTTATTCATGATATATGAAAAGCCAGAAAATATATTTCACAAGCATCTTCTATATTTTCAGAAAGTTCTAGAAAAGTTGCTCTTGTCCAATAATCATGTGGATTAAAATGATATATACCATTTGCAATTGATTTATATATTGATATTTTTTCATATGGATCTAGAATTTCTTGGAAAAACATTTTAATTATAGAATATGTAAATCGCCCAGATGTATCATCATATTTAATTAACATTTCATTTTGAGATTTCAACATCACTTTTTTAAATATTGTTTCTGGTAAATCAGCAATATACCTTAAAAGATGTAAAGAAAATGTATCCCCTATAGCAGCTGCTATTTTTAATGTTCTTTCTAACGGAAGTGAATCTAACCCAATACTATCTAATCTCATTTTAAGTATTGCAATTATAGTATCATATATTGTAGTTATACTTAGGCTGCCTATTTTCTCACTTTTTAAATAACGCAACAATATATCCAAAGCAATCATACTGCCACCACATACCGTAAAGAGTTCGCATCTATCTTTTTCGGATAAATTTAATTCTGGCGCTATCTCTAAGACTATTTCTTTAGAGTTGTTTATTGTAGGTTTACTCAACAGTATATTACGATGTGCGTAATCTTCAATTTCATTATAAATATCAAAATTTTCATTTTCAGAGCGCAGAAAATAGAATCTAGCATATGAAAGAAATTCATATGTAATATCTAATTTACCAGAAATCATAAGATGTGCTAATTGCATTGAGAGGTCATCAAAGGATGAATAATTTTTAAAAACAAAAATTGATTTTTGTTGACCAATAATTTTTTGGAATTGAATCATTATATCATTAGATTGTTCATCTAGTAACAAATCCTTTTTGGTAAAAGAAAATAGAAAATTTGAAACTATTGTACTAAGTGTTTCCGAACGTGTAAAATCTTTGATAATACTTGAGACTAAACTTTTATCTGAAACACGCGATAATACTGATGAGAATGGGTGTAATGGTGGTAGAATATAGTTTGCTTTTTCGATAATGAACAATTTATTGTCATCTTTTAGCCCATGCTGTTGAAATAAATGGAATATATTATATGGTGACTCAAAATCACTTCCAGTAATAATTGTTATCTTATTTGTTTCATTCAACAACAATTCCCAATCATTTTTTTGCCAACTAAAAGTATTTATAGTCATACATCGACCTTTTTAATGATAATAAATAATTATCCTGCATTCAAAAATTTTTCTAAATTTTTAAATTACCACTATCTTTTTCACATTTCGTGTAGTAATATATCTTGGCGACATGCCACGTTATGGGGTGAATTGTACAGGGTTTGGTTTGAAGGAGTGTTGGGTTCATGTTTAATAGTGAGATTAAGAAGCAAAATGAAGAATTGCGAAGCCGTTGCGATTGGCTTCAAGAGGAGCTTGATAGGCTGCAACAGGCTATGAGCATGTGTGAGGCTATTGGTGTGAAGGTGAATGATGGTGGCGGCGAGGTTTATCGCAGCGCGTTGCTTGATGGCTTGCCGCTGGATGATTTAGATTTCTCAGGCAAATTCAGCTATGATGGTTGTGAATACACCTATAGCAAGCGTACAGCTGGGGTACTATGCGTGACGGAGGTTTACCGCCATACTGGCCATACTGATCAGCTGGCAAAAGCCACGAAATGCCACATAGATAGGAATAATCAGTTTCTTGCTGATTTTAGAGATATAATCGCTGATATTCAGGGCACAGTGCAGCTTCTGAGTGAGCATGCCGCGACATCAGCTGAAAATGCGCATCATGGCCGTGCTGATATTGCAACAGAGCTAACAAGCATTAGCAAACTGTCAGAGTGCATCTCATTCACAGCTGAAAAGGCTCGTGAAATGGCGCGTATGTCTGATGAGATAGGCGATGTGGTCGAAGTGATCACCGAGATCACAGAGATGACAAATATGCTTGCGCTAAATGCCTCTATAGAGGCAGCACGTGTGGGCGAGCAGGGCAAGGGTTTCGCTGTGGTGGCTGACGAAGTGCGCAAGCTAGCGAGTCGGACTTCGCAAGCGGCAGATGCTATCGCTACGGCTGTAAATAGGTTGGTATCACATGCAGGCGAAATGGATGACGACATGCAATATGTCAATGGACAAGTGGCAAATCTCAATAGCATGTCTGAAGGTATTGATGCAATGTTTCAAGAGCTGAGCCTTGCATCCAATAGCACAGCAGCTGATAGCAAAAAGATAGCTAATAGGCTATTTTGCAACTTAGCCAAGATCGACCACATCATATTTGTCAATGTATTATATGACTACATTGAGAGCCACGGCGAAATCAGCTATGCACCTGCAGATCATCATGGTTGCCGCCTTGGCAAATGGTATGATAGCGGTGTCGGCAGGCAAGAATATAGCAGCATGCCTACATTTAATAAGCTTGAAGCCCCACACAAGGCCGTGCACGGCACAGCTGTGGAACTGATAGGCTTTGACGCCAGCAATATGTCTGATAGCGATGTGGCTAACTTATGCAGTAAACTAAACAAAATCAATCAAGCATCTGATGATGTCTGCAAAGACCTTGATCTGCTCATAGCAGAGAAGGATGCGGAGATCGACGAGCAGTATAAGGTGGCATGAGCATATGATCGTTCTGTTCTTTTTGATTAAAGCTACAGAAACGCTGTTCTTGTAGCATTTAACGTTATTTCGTCATTGCGAGGAGTCTTCGACGTGGCAATCTAGAATTCATGATTATGACGGCCTTTGGCCGACAGCTATCCTGAGGTCTGGATTGCTTCGCAGAGCCTCGCAATGACGAAATGAAAACGTTTTTTATTGAGAACAGAACCCCTGTGAATATAGGAGAAGGCAGGTCTCAATTTATATGCAAATTATTCTGCTGTTCTGTATTTGGGTTGAGGTAGGTGGTCACGGAGCGGGCGCTTAGCAAATGGTCTAGCATTTTGCTGCGTTTGGTGGTGAGCACTATCACTTCTTCGTCATAGGTCTGTATCATTTCTTTGAAGAGTTTTAGCACCATCATTATATATTTCTTATCAGCGGCATCTTCGGGCACTCTTGCTGCATGGGCGGCCAGCTCGGCGCGTAGGGTCTCCACAAACGTATGGATTGCAGCTATGCGCTGATCTGTGGCGGCTATCTCATTATTGATGAACTCTTCCAGTATCGTTTCCACTCTCCTATCCATCTATATACTAGCCCCTTGCCACAAAATCACAGTACTGCACCTGCAAATCAGAGTTAGTTAAGAATGAGCTTAGAGCCTTGCTAAATACGGCTTCATCATAGATCAGCAGATCCACATAGCTATATTCCTCTCCAGTGGCGCCACCTATAAGCACGCCTATCTCCGATCCGCTGCCAGCAAGGCCAAGCAGCTCTTCTTCTATCTTATCAGCAAATGCGTCTATGATTTCGCGATAGTTCTCGCCTTCGGGGCGCTCTATAGCCAAGAAGGCGGCCTTGACTCCATTTTGCTTAAATAGCTCATAGGCAGCATCTTCATCGCTGTAGTAGTCCTCTAGCAGCGGGCGTAGGCAGCTATGGCCTGCTATGATATCATAGCGCAGCAGATCAGCATCTTGTGAAGGCTTACCACTGTACGTTATCCAGCGATCTGTGGGGCTATAATCGTCATCTACAGGCTCTGCGTGGTGATCGCTAATATATTGGCGCAGCTCTGAGAGCGGGATCATGCCATCTTTCTTGGCCTCAGCCTTATCCACCCAATTGATAAAGCCCATGCTGATATTTTCACCAAGGCTCAAGTCGAGCATCATATAAAATATTTGATAGGCTTGATTTTCATCTATTTCGGCTAGCGTATCATTATAAAACTCAATGCCAAAGCGGCCATCTTCTTCTTCCACTGACACAAGTATATCCTCGGCAGTGATATCTTTATCGTGCATGCGCAGAGCGCCGCCAGTGAAGCTTGTCTTCCAAGGGAAAAAGTTCCAATTCTCTTTTAGCTTGCTAGGCATGGAATTCACAAGATACGTAGTCAAAAAAGCCATGACATAGCTACCTTCAGGAGTGATAGTCACCTCGCGATCTCCACCCACATTGAATGTACAGCCATCTATAGCTATATTTAAACCTTCGGAAAAGAATGCCACCACTTCATCAGCATCATAATTTTTCATATTGTCTACATAGTCTGCTAGCTTAGGCTCGTTGGCCTCAAACCACTTCCAGAAGGCTTGAACCCTCTCTCTATAGCAACTGAACATAATGAATACTCCTTTTGATCACCAAGGAACTGACCCATTGTAACACTTGAATGGGAAAAGAAAAGCATTATTTATGTGAATTTTAAAAGAATGTCCATTTGTATGGAAAAAATGAGGTATATAATCACCTAAAAAATAAATTATTGACAAGCACAAGCTGAATAATATAAGCTAAACTATTAGCGTTTATGCATCTTTTATTATGAAGAAGGTACTATTCGGTATCGAAGGAGTCTGTTCTCTTGGACGGCAATATAGCCCCAGAACTTGTGTTAATTGTCATTTGTGTTGTGTTTTCTGCTTTCTTTTCTTTTTCTGAAACGGCGCTCACTGGCTTGGGGGAGATCCGTACCCATAAGCTAATCTCTGAAAATAATAAATACAGCTCGCTTCTTGAACTCTGGATCAATAGGCAGTTTCGCGTATTAACTACCATTTTGCTAGGCAACACTATGGCACTAGTAGCGGCGGCAGTGCTGATGCTCAAAATGGCGGAGGCGCTCTTTCCCTCTGTGCACATAGCAGCTGTAGCAGCTGTGACAGCAGCAATGTTGCTGATTTTTGGCGAGCTACTCCCCAAAGCTTTTGGACGCAACAGCTCGGCGCAATCCGCCATTGCCTGCATGTATATTGTGCGCATCTTTTATTATCTAGTGTTTCCGATAACTTTTACCACAGCTGTGTTTGCGGATTTTCTCACTAGGATGATAGGCAAAAAAGACTCTCAGCTTACTGAGGAAGATATAACACACCTGCTAGATATGAGCGAAGAGCAAGGCGTGCTCGAAGAGGGCGCTCAACAGATGATTTCAAGCATTTTTGAAATTTCAGACACCTATGTGAAAGAGGTCATGGTGCCTCGTATTGATATGATCGCGGTGCCAGTAGATATTAGCAAAGATGAGCTTCTTATATTGATGGCTGATAACGAGCATTCGCGCCTGCCAGTCTATGAAGAGACGCTAGATAAGGTGATCGGCATCCTCTATGCCAAAGATTTGATCAAGATCATGCGCATGGATTGGAAAATAGCTGATTTTATGGCCACTATGCATGAGCCGCTATTTGTGCCTGAGACAAAGCATATTGATGAAATGCTAAAGGAATTTCAGCGCCAGCGCCAGCAGATGGCAATTGTGGTGGATGAATATGGCGGCGTGGCAGGCATTGTGACGATGGAAGATATATTGGAAGAGATTGTTGGTGATATCTGGGATGAATATGACGATGATGACGAGCAAGAAATAGTCGCCATCAACGAAAATGAATTCCGCGTGGATGCCCGCATGAATATAGACGATCTGTGCAACCACTTTGGCATGGAGCGCACAGAAGATATGTCTGATTTTGATACAGTGGGCGGCCTTGTCTACGATGTCGCAGGCGCTATCCCCTCCGAGGGCGAGCGCTTCAGCTGGTGCGGCTATGAGATAGTGATACGCAAAATGACCGATAATCGCCTAGAGGAAGTTGACTTTATTAAAATATAAACCTTTTGTCAATTGACTGGGGGGTAAATCATGGAAAAGTATCTTGAGTTTGAGGAAGGAGGCTCTCATAAATTTTGGCAAATTACGCTAGATGGAGAGTCTTTCACAGTGCAGTATGGCAAAGTAGGCACCGCAGGGCAGACGCAGACGAAAACTTTTGCTGATGCAGCCACAGCTGAAAAAGAAGCGACGAAGCTCTTAAATTCCAAGCTCAAGAAGGGCTATGCGGAAGCAACATCTAAATCGGGTGGGCAGACACCGCCCATACAAGCCGCCCCGACGAAGGCTGCAACGCCCGCGGTCACTATACGCAAAGCATATTGGGAGCTGCAAGACGGCTCATTCTTTATTTATATGCAGTGGGACAGGTGGGTGCTTTCTTTGCGCTATCAGAAGGGCAAAGCCAGCGAGGCGCAGCCGCGAAGCGTTGGCAATCTTAGCGAAAAGAGCGCCATAGAGGATTTTGAAGAAGATACCGCAGATATGCTGCCCAAGAAAAAGCAGGATGTCACTTTTAAGGAAATCCCGCTAGCTGAGCTGGACACGAAAGTCAAAGAAATTGCTAAGACTTTATCTGGCAAGAAGGCGGATTTTCAGAAAGAGGCTGACGATTTCCTTAAATCATTGCCGCCTGTGCTACCTGAGCCTCTGTTTGAATCAGCGCTGGCGCTCGTTCAGATGATACAAAATAACTATGCATCAAAAGAGGCTGGCATACCACTGGAGCAAATAAAAACGGATATGCTGGAATTTTTCAAAGAAGTTTTCAAGTCAAAGAAAATCCCAACAGCGAAGCGTGAAGCCTGCCTGAAAGAATTGGATAGCATCTTTAGCAAGCTGCCGCCAGTCATACCAGAAGAGATGCTTGATGATGCGATGGTTCCAATCGAGGCACTGACAGAGAAAATAGTTGATGGAACATTTGAAGCGGCTGCCGAACAAGCTACTGCCGAATCAAGCGATTCTGCAACCAAATATTATGAGGTGGATGGCAAGTTTTGGGCGATCACGTTAGATGGCTCTAGCTTCACAGTGCAATTTGGCAAGATAGGCACAAATGGGCAAACTCAGGAAAAAAGCTTTGGAGACGAAGATGAAGCCGCAAAAGAGGCGGAGAAGCTGATAAAATCTAAGACCAAGAAAGGCTATGCCCTTGCAAAGCTGCCTGCATCTATGGCACAGGCGTCCGCCAAACCAAAAACCGCAGCTGCGCCAGAATTAAGCCTGCGGGCTACGCCCGAAGCACCAAAGCCCAAAGCGCACACTCTGCCTGAGGCTGGGCCAGATGTGAC
>JAITWL010000392.1 GCA_031285285.1 Deferribacteraceae bacterium
TGCTGCACAAGGCCAAGGCTGCGCGCCAGGCATATTTGGCGTGGCTATTGGTGGCGATAGAGCAAGCTGCGCAAAGCTTGCCAAAGAACAGCTTTTTAGGAAATGTGGCGAACGCTCCACTGATGCCGATCTAGCAGCTCTCGAAAAGCAATTGGTGCTTGATATCAACACTCTTGGCATTGGCCCCATGGGCTTTGGCGGCAAGACATCCGCACTGGAATGCTTCATAGCCACTCAACACAGGCATCCTGCCACTTATTATGTCAGCATTGCTTACGGCTGCTGGGCTTACCGCAATTGCACTGTTACAATCAAAAATAGCGAGGCTAAATATGATTAAGCTTACCACCCCAATCTCTTTAGACACAGCCAAATCACTAAATGCAGGCGACCGAGTGCTGCTATCTGGCAGGATAGTGACTGCTCGCGATGCTGCTCATAAGCTGATGATAGAGAAAAGACCAGATTTTGTCCGTGAATACTTGAAAGAATCAGTGATCTATCACTGCGGCCCTATCGTGCAGAAATCAGCTGATGGCAGCTGGAAATTTGTATCAGCAGGCCCTACAACATCTATACGTGAAGAACCTTACGAAGCCGACGTGATCGGTGAATATAACGTGCGCGGCATCATAGGCAAAGGTGGCATGGGCGCGAAAACTATGGGCGGCCTGATGAAATATGGCGCTGTCTATCTGCATGCAGTGGGCGGCGCAGGCGCGCTGACAGCTAAATGCGTGAAAAAAGTGGAAACAGTGCTCTGCCTTGAGGAGCTTGGCAGCCCAGAGGCTTTCTGGGTGATAGAAGTAGTCGATTTCCCACTGGTAGTTACTATGGACACCAAAGGCAAAAGTGTGCATGACGAAGTGTTAAAAGCTTCGGAAGCCAAAGCAAAAGAGCTGATAGCTAGTATATAGTAGACTTATCACATAAGGGAGGGCGTTCAGCTCTCCCATTATTATGAGATTTTCAATGAATACTCTTGAAAAATTTTGTAAAAAATATAAGCTCACGCTAGAGCAAGCAACTGGTGCGACCAAGATAGAGGGCGATCTTGATCTGGGTAGGATAAAATCTATTCCAGAGGGCTTCAATCCAGCTGTAGGCGGCACTCTTGATTTGCACAACCTAATCGCTATTCCAGAGGGCTTTAACCCGACTGTAGATGGCACCCTTTACTTGACTAAGCTAACGGCTATTCCTGATAACTTTAATCCAATTGTAGGCGAGCATCTTGACTTGAGCAATCTCAAGGCTATCCCCGAGGGCTTTAACCCAGATGTGGGTGGCGACCTTGTATTGAACAGCCTAACGGCTATTCCTGAGGGCTTCAACCCAACTATAGGCGGTGGACTTTATCTAAAAAGCCTATTGACTGCTCCAGCTGGCTTTAACCCGACTATAGGCGACTCTCTTTATTTGAGCAATCTAAGAACGATGAAAGAAGCCTTAACTCAAACTGCATTCTTTCTTGATTTGCAAAATATAGAATCTATTCCAGCTGGCTTTAGCCCAACTGTGAATTATCTTTATTTAAATAGCCTGAAATCTATACCTGATGATTTTAATCCGATTGTGAAAGGCTCACTTGATTTGCGCAGCCTAAAGGCTATTCCAGAGGGCTTTAGCCTAATTGTACGTTTTAAGCTTGACTTGCGCAACCTGCAAACTATCTCAGATAATTTTACCCCTGTCGTAGGCGATCTTGACCTACGTAGCCTAAAATCTATACCTGATGGCCTTAACTTTAACCCAATTGTAAAGGATTATCTTGATTTGAGCAGCTTAAAAACTATTCCAGCTGGCTTTAGCCCAGTTGTAGGTGGTTCACTTAGTTTAAATGGCCTAAAAGCTATACCTGAGGGTTTTAATCCGATTGTTGGTGGCAACCTTTTCTTGCGTGGCCTAAAATCTCTCCCAAAAGGCTTTAACCCTACTGTGGGCAAACACATCATATTTGATGGAGATAAAGAATTGCCAATTCATAGCAATGAGTCTACATTATCATGGCAAGATGGCAAATATCGCGTATTTGATGGCATTCTTTGCGAAGTGTTAAGCAAGAAGAATGATATCTACATGGTCAAAATCGCAGGTGAGCATGAGATATCTTATGTGGCTACAGATGAGGCTAATTTTTCGCATGGCGAAAGCATCAAACAAGCAATTGACGATCTGTTATACAAAGCTTCATATAGAAACACTATTGAGCAATACAGAGCATGGACGCTTGACACAGAAATTACGCTAGAAGAGGCTATTGATAGCTATCGAAGCATCACTGGTGCTTGCGAACATGGCATAAAATTATTTGTGAACTCTTTGCAAGAAATTCCAAAAGTGTTGACCCCAAACAAAGTGATAGAATTGACAGAAGGGCAATTTGGAAATAAGGCATATAAAAAGTTTTTTGAATGGTAAGGGAGAATTATGACTGTTGCAATAATTGGGCTGGGCTTAATCGGCGGTTCGCTAGCAAAAGCATATAAGGCTGCTGGGCATAGAGTGCTAGCCAGCGATACAGATCAAAGTATTTTGAATGCGGCAATCTGTGCCGCTGTAGTTGATGCGCCGCTAGATGACAGTTCGCTGCAAAGCTGTGAGCTGATTCTGCTTGCTGTCTATCCACAGGCGGCAATTGAGTTTATTGAATCTGCACAGCTTAGCCCACACACAATGGTGATCGACTGCTGCGGCACTAAGCGTAGCGTCTGCGCGATTGGCTTTGAAGCAGCCCAGCAGCGTGGCTTCACCTTTGTAGGCGGCCACCCAATGGCTGGTACAGAGCAATCTGGCTTTGCGCATAGCAAAGCTGATATGTTCAATGGTGCTTCAATGATAATTGTACCACCGCCCGCGGGTACAGATGAAGCACTATTGGCGCGGGTTGAGCAGCTATTGGCTCCTGCGCAATTTGGCCGTATGACTGTGACCACAGCGGAAAAGCATGATGCGATGATTGCATTCACTTCGCAGATGGCGCACCTAGTGTCGAATGCTTTTATCAAAAGCCCCACATTGCGGGAACACAAGGGATTCTCCGCTGGAAGCTATAAAGACCTGACTCGTGTTGCATGGCTCAATGAGCACATGTGGACAGAGCTTTTTCTGGAGAATCGTGAAAATCTGCTATATGAGCTGGATTTATTCATCCTTTCGTTGCAAGCATATCATAAAGCATTGGAAACAGAGGATTCTGAGCTATTAAGAATGCTCCTGCTGGAAGGAAAACGCTTGAAGGAAGAAGTTGATCGAAGATAAGATCCTTTGACCAGCTTGCTTCGTATTGAAATATCAAAGCACACAGACTATAATACAGGTATGACATCATTTACGCTGGCGCTTCTTTCGCTATCTGCATCAGGCTTTTTATCGGCAACCTTGCTTCCAGGTAGCTCCGAAGCGGCCTTGCTTACATATTTGCATTATTTTTCGCAACACTGGACTGCGGGTCTAGCGTGTGTTGGGGTGGCCAATAGCCTTGGAAGCCTCAGCTCATATGCTTTGGCGCGGTTGATTCCTCATAAAGCACCTAAATTAAGCACGGTTGCGCATGGTAAAACACTAGATCGTATTCAAAAATATGGAAGCCCTGCACTGATATTGTCATTTCTACCAATAGTGGGCGATGCTCTACCCCTAGCCGCTGGTTGGCTAGGGTTGCCACTGTTACGCTGTGCATTCTTTATTGCTCTTGGCAAATTTGCCCGCTATGGGGTGTTACTGCTAGGCTATTTTGCTATTGTCTAATGAAATTGAAATACAATATAACAGCTGTAAACAGCAAGCAGACTGCGGCAACTGTCAATTTCAAGCGCTTATTCGCCGCTTGTACGTCAAGTTCGCTGATCTGTTCTAATTTTTCAAAGGCAGCTGTTGGGATATGCTCTCGTAGCAAGTCTTTCAGCTGCATAAAATCCCAATAGTGAGTAGATATCGATACATACTGCGCTTCTGTGAGCAATAATATTACATAGCGCCCCTTTAGCTTGATCACGCTGATGCTATCCACATCTGGCAAGCGAAGCGAGCGCGATCCCATTAGCGAGCGAGTATATATCATATCACCATCTACACGCACGCGAGAAATGCAAGCTGGCACAAGATAGACTATCACTGCCAGCGAAAAAGCCGCCGCCAGCTTCATAGGCACAGTGCCCTTATCGCTATAGTAACCAAGAGCTATGGCAGCTAAGCAAAGCAAAAAAAGCAATGCTAGCAACAGCCGATAGCCCTTGTCATAATAAAACGTATTCAAGATTAATCCTTGCCACTAACGATTTTGCCACGCGCAGAGTGTCGCGCTTGCGCACTGAGCACTGCCTTGCGTATGCGAATCGATTTAGGGGTCACTTCCACTAGCTCATCAGGTGCAAGGAAGTGTATCGCCTCTTCCAGCGTCATCGGCTTAATCGGCCGCAGGACGATGGCTTCATCTTTACCAGAGGCGCGCATATTAGTCAGCTTCTTCTCTTTGCAAGGGTTCACATCGAGATCGTTGTCTTTATTATATTCCCCGATAACCATCCCCTCATAGCACACATCGCCAGCCACTACAAAGAGTCGGCCGCGTGGCTCAAGGTGAAACAAGCCATAGGCCACAGCATTGCCAGCCCTATCAGACACAAGCGAACCATTGAAGCGTGTTGGAAAGTCGCCCCGATATTCATCATAGCCTGCAAATAGCGAATTCATAATACCTGTACCTTTGGTATCTGTCATAAAGTCATTACCATAGCCTATTAGGCCACGGCTAGGTATGCTATATTCTGCACGGACGCGGCCTGTACCCTTATTCACAAGGTTAGTCATGCGACCTTTGCGGATAGATAGCTTCTCTGTGACCACGCCAAGGAAGGTCTCCTCGCAGTCGATATACACTTGCTCAATAGGCTCCATCAGCTTGCCATCCACCTTGCGATAGATCACCTCTGGGCGGCCTGCGGATAGCTCAAAGCCTTCACGGCGCATAGTTTCAATAAGAATAGCCAGCTGAAACTCGCCTCTACCCTTCACTATGAAGCTCTCACGATCTTCGCTATCTTCTATCTGTATGGCAACATTTGATAAGGCCTCTTTCAGCAAACGCTCTTTGATACGAGCTGATTGCACCCATTTACCTTCTTTGCCAGCTAATGGCGAGGTATTTGGCCCAAAGCGCATAGAAACCGTTGGCTCATCCACACGAAGGCGCGGCAGGATGACAGGATTAGCAGGATTGGTGATAGTATCGCCAATGAAAGTTTCGTTGAGACCTGCCAACACTACTATATCGCCAGCATGAGCACTGTCAGTATCCTTCATGCTAAGCCCTTCGTACACTTGCAGCTTGGATATCCGCAGTGAATGCTGCACACCAGCTTCATCAACACGAATCATATTTTCATTAGTCTTTATCTGCCCAGCCTGCACTTTGCCTACAGCGAGGCGGCCGAGATAGTCCGAATAGCCGAGATCACTTACCAGCATTGTGAAAGGCGCGTTTACATCGGCTGCTGGGGCTGGAATCTGCTCGATAATCAAGTCAAAAAGCGGGGTAAGGTCTTTGCCCTCTTCTTCCAGTGATGCTTTTGCCATGCCGTCACGACCAATGGCATATAGCAATGGGAATTCGAGCTGCTCATCTGTGGCATCAAGGTCTATAAATAGATCCAGAAGCTCATTATAGACTTCATCTGGCCGAGCATCTTTCCTGTCAATCTTATTGATCACCACGACTATACGTAAACCACGCTCAAGAGCCTTCTTGAGCACAAAGCGTGTCTGCGGCAGTGGCCCTTCGGAGCTATCCACCAGCAGGATCGCGCCATCCACCATGGATAGCGCTCTTTCCACCTCGCCGCCAAAATCAGCGTGTCCAGGCGTATCGACAATAT
>JAITWL010000025.1 GCA_031285285.1 Deferribacteraceae bacterium
ATAAGTTGCGGCAAAGCTTGCCCGATGCTGATTTTCGCCCAGTTGATTTATCTCGACTCAGCGAAGCACGCGCCATATATAGCGATCCTTATAGTTTTAATTATCTCATAGCCCATCAAGTGGCCGAGTATTTGCTTTGCCGCAAGCTACCGCTGCAAAAGCTAGCCCTGCCGCCTTGTCGCCAAGAGCGCTTTGGGCGAATCATGCTAGATGGCGCTCACAATGCCTCTGGCATACTGACACTTTTAAAAGGGCTTGAGGGCAGAGGTGAGCTTCCCGAAGTTGCTATAATAAGCATGACAGCCGAACGCGATATAGAGCGCTTCTGCGGGCTTTTTGCGCAGAAGATTCCACATATTTTAACCACAGTAATCCCACATAATCCGCGTAGCGTTTCGATGGATACGCTTGCAAAGCTGCCATATAAAAGCTTTGACAGTCCTTCAAAAGCACTAGCCTATGCTGAGAAAACATTTTCAGGCCGCATACTAGTTGCAGGCTCGCTATATCTCTGCGCCTTGCTACGTCAAAAGCTGGTGAAATAATGAAACGCCTGCTTTATGTTATGTTTGCTATGCTTCTCTGCACCAGCTTTGCTTTTGCGCAAGGGTCTGATAGCTACAAGCTTACTGCTGACAAGATATATGGCGTGGAAGGCTCATATTACACTGCCGAAGGGCAGGTCACGGTTATCTTTAGAAATACACAGGTGACAGCAGACACTGTCACTTATTTTCCTGCTATGGGCATAATAGAGGCTATGGGTAATGTGAATGTGACTGACGAGACGCAAAATCTGAATGCTGATAGGGTCACCTATGATATGACTACTGAAATGGGAGTGATAGATAATGTCACTGGCGTGTTAAATGGCGAATACTTTGTCTGTGCGCAGTCTGTGCAAAAGCTGGGCAAGGAATACTATGTGATGGAGGGCGCTGTCATCACCACCTGCGAAGGTCCGTTGCCAGATTGGTCATTCTCGTTTCAACGAGTGCGTGGTGAGCTGGATGGCTATCTGGTGGGCGATCACACCACTATGAATATCAAAGATATGCCACTAATGTATGTGCCAAAATTTATCTATCCACTGAAAGTCACACGTCAGACTGGCTTTTTAATCCCTGATATGGGCTATTCCACAGATCTTGGCTACCATATCAATGAGAATTTTTTCTGGGCCATTGATTATGATAAAGATGCCACCATTGGAGCGAGCTATTTTTCTGAGCGTGGCGTGCAGATGCTAGGTGAATTTCGTTACACTGGCTCAAAAGACAATCGCATATATCTGAGTGCTGACACGATATATGACAGCGAATCTGTGGTTGATGCATCCAATCGCTGGGAATATATCACCAAGGCCTCATTGAGCTTGCCACTTAGCATTGAATTCATTGCTGATTCATATAGCGTGTCCGACAATTTATTTATGCGTGATTTTGGCGCATTTAGCCTGTATGATAGTAATGAAAATCTTGAAAATACCTTCCACCAATACTATAACCTAGGTATACGCACTCAATGGGCTGACTGGTCTATCTATTACCGCGACAGTTACAAATATAAAGACACTGACACAGGCTATACGCGCACAAGCATAGTGCAAGAGCCATCAGTGCAGGTGCAAAAATATAATCTGCCACTGAAATTTTTGACAGCAGACTATCATATTGCTTACGACCACGTATATTATGAAGAGGAGCAGACCTTTTTCACCGCACCCAGCGTGATCAACAAAGGCGACTATCAGCGTATACACGGCGAAGCAAGCCTATATAAGAGCATCAATGCTGATATACTCAATATTACGCCATCAATAACAGCGGCGTACACTCGCTGGCAATCGTTTAGCGATCCTATTGTCGTCGAAGAAGAGCATGGCTACTGGGGTTCAGATGTGAGTAGATCGGGTGATGCTTACTCACGCTTCATCCCAACCGTTGGTGTGCAGGTGGATATGAATGAAATATTTCGCAGCTATTCGCTGGCGAATCATGGTATTATCAATACTTTTTCGTATGCTTACACATCTATGCTAGAACAGGAAGGGCTGCCCGACCTATTAATTGATGACATCATCGAAACTCGCCATGAAATAGCATGGACAATGACTAACTATGTTAGGGGCGAAAAATGGGGCGCTGAGGTATCCATGAAGCAGGGTGTTGATATCAATCTTGATGATATCTTTTTGCCCATGGAGCTAAAAGGCTACCTATATATGCCTTATTTCAGAAGCACCACCGAGGCCAAGGTAAGCCTATCTTCCAGTGAACTGAAGACGCGATCAAATGATTCATTGATATTGCTGAGTAATTCATCTATTTTAACATTGGACGACGCTTATCGCTTTTACTTTAAGTATACTTATGATAATATGATATTGAACAACTACAATGCTAGCATCGAATTGGGAGCAAATTTTAAATTATGGAGCAATCTTGAGTTACAATATGCAAATATATGGCGAGCTGAGCACAATAGCATCAGTTTGAGTGGCTTTTCACCAACAGATGTGCGAGCTGGCTTCATATGGCACGATCAGTGCTGGAGCTTGGGCCTTGCATATACCACAGAGAAGTATATGACTGTGCGCGAGACAAACCGTGAATATAGACGTGATCACACTATAGAGCTAATATTTTCGCTGAAAGGCTTGGGTGGTAGCTCTGTGGATGTATATAATGATAATGTAGTTAGTTAGGGCTTGGTATTAATATATTAGGGGTCAAGATGCGAAAAATATTGGTTTTATTTATTATGATAGCCGCTGTGGCGGGCTTTGCTGAGGCAGCAGAGATCACATACACAGGTAGGGCAGGAGGAGGCGATCTCCGTGCGGCTCAGCGAAGCTCGCTTTATGGCGCACTATTAGGCGGAGTCAAAAGGTATGTGCAGGTGAATGCGCCTAATCGTAGAGGAGAAGTAACTTCAGATGATTTAATGTTTATCAATTCATTTGAAATCCTCTCTAGGACTATGTCTGGTGGTGGCGTTAATACGACAGTACGTATTGATATTGATGATATGGTGCTGGATGATGTCTCGGCCGCTATGAAAGCTGATAGCAACTCGGCTGTGTTTCACATTTCAGGCCTGCCAAGCTATGTGAATGTCAATAGCAACCGCAGCGGCCTTAGAGCAGTTTTTGATAAGCACCAATTCTCCACTAACGACCAAGTCGCCTTTGAGCAAGAAGTGGTCGACCCAAATAGGCGACAGGATGTGCTGACAGCATTTGAGGCGATTGGCGCTCAATATCTATTTGATATGAGATTTAATGTGAATAATGCTGGCGGATCGTGCACAGTGATAAGCGAAGTGACATATACTAAAAGTGATAATGTATCAAATGTGCGGCCAGTGCTCAATACCGAGACAGTTTTACAAAATCCCGACTCTGCACAATGTGTGACCGCGGCTGTATCGGCTGCTGTAGATAATACGCTTGCGCATATGCGTAATACACTTGTGCCTGCACCAGCTGCAAAGGTGGAAGATTACACCTATAATCTGCACTTTAGCAATATCCAAGATTTGCGATCAATAAATGAGCTGATGGTCACCTTGCAACAGCGCAGGCTGGTCAATAGATCTGAGCAAAAAGAATGGACAGGCGAAGAAACCACGTTTGAGGTGGATAGCTATCTGCTGCCAGATGAGCTAGCGTATCGCATAGCTACATTACAATTTTCTGGCGTTGAGTCTATTGAGGTGGACGAAAATGCTGCAGCACCTGAATCTGCTCAAATTAACTTCACAATGGGCGTGGTCGCGATAGTAGAAGAGCCAGCTGAGCAAAGCGGGGATGGCGATGATTGAGGCTATCTTAAAGGCAGTGGCAGCGAAAAAGCGCCTGCTGATATTGACACACAACAATCCTGATCCTGATGCTATGGGAGCAGCCTTCGCCTTGAAGACGCTCCTGTATATAAAGCTCAAAAAGAAGTGCACTATCGCCTATATGGGCATGATAGGACGTCTAGAGAATAGAGAATTTGTGCGTCAATGCAAGATAGACATGGTTCCGTCATTTGGGCTAAATTTTAGGCGTTTTGACTATATCATCCTTGTAGATTCGCAGCCGCAAGCAGGCAATGTATACATCCCCAGCGGCTATCAAGTAGATTTGGTGGTGGATCATCATCTAGTGAAAAAAGCGCTGCCAAAGCGGAAGGATTTTATTGCTGATATTCGCCCCACTTATGGCAGCACCTGCTCAATATTATCTGAATATTATAAGAAGCTTGGGCTTGTGCCTGATGCCAACGTTGCCACAGCTCTTTGCACAGGTATCACCACTGATGCCATAGGCTCTGGCCGCGATTCAGGCAAGGTAGATCAAGAGATGTTGGGATTTATCTATCCATATGTATCTCTGCGCAAACTTGCAAAGATCAAAAGCCCCGAACTGCCACGCTATCACTTCAAGACGCTACGCCGTGCAATCGAAAATGCTGTGATCATTGATGAACTATTATATTGCGACCTAGGCGATGTGCGCAACTCTGACTTGATAGCAGAATCGGCCGATTACCTGTTGCGTATGCGCGAGGTTAAATGCGTATTTGTGGTGGGTATATTAGATAAAGTTGCAATGTTTTCGCTACGCTATAAATCTACTCGCAAATCAGTCGGCAGGATAGCCATGCGCATGGTGAAAGGCATAGGCTATGGCGGTGGTCATGTCAAGTCCGCTGGAGGCCAGGTGCCGCTAGGTAATAGAGAATATGAAGATGTGGTGAGCGTGCTCAAAACGCGACTAGTGAAATATCTTGGGATAAAATCAGTAGAAGAGAAAACGATATAGCGATAAAAGATGATTTAATAAAAGCTGTAAACGCCTATAACAGCAGGGTTTGCAGACCTAATTAATATTTATTGCAAAAAACAGTTGACAATCTAAGCGCATTATACTATCTTAGCCCTTCGCTGGCGCGGGGTGGAGCAGTTGGTAGCTCGCCGGGCTCATAACCCGGAGGTCGTCGGTTCAAGTCCGGCCCCCGCAATTTTTTATGCCATTAAAGTGGTATAGAATTATCCAAGGCGGTATAGCTCAGATGGTTAGAGCACGCGGCTCATATCCGCGGTGTCCGTGGTTCAATTCCACGTATCGCCACTAATACTATGTTTTAAGGCTTCCGAAGAAATTCGTGAAGCCTTTATTTTTGCCTATATTTCAATATTTTCTGGTTCATTATGATTCGCTGAAATCCATTGTCAGCCATTAGCTCTTGATGGTACTTATGTCGGTATTGTACAATGCTTCCTATAGAGATACCGCCACACCTCTATAATATCCTTAGTTTACGCTATTTGTGACTAGTAAGGAGATACTGTCATGAGTCTAACAGATACCGCTATTAAGAACACAAAGCCTCAAGAGAAAGACTATAAGTGGCAAACTATCTTGACGAATTACAAGCAACAGTATGAATATAAAAAATTAAATATAAAAAATTATCAAAAAGCTCACAGATTGTAAAAATAACTATTGACTATTTGTAATTAATAAGATAGTAATAGTATCTGCTACAAAGTTTTATAATTTTTTGAGGGTAACTCTCATGCTAAGAGTGGTTTTTTCTGCTATTCTCTGTTTCCATCTTTTTGCATCTCCTTTCATAGACGTGGCTTTGGCGCAAAATAGAGGCACTGTTATCGACCCCGCTAGTAATGGCACTAGCAAGGGTTCATCGAATGGTGTTGATGTCATCAATATAGCTGCTCCTTCTGCCTCAGGCGTTTCTCATAATAAATTCACAGATTATAATGTAAATGAAAAGGGTCAAATCCTTAATAATAGCAATTTTCAGACTTATGATATGGATCGGCGCAGTCAGCTGAGCGGAGAGCATGTCGAGTATAACCGTAATTTTGGCGCTACAGGAGAGCGTGCGAGGGTTATCCTCAATGAAGTGACTGGCAATAACACCTCAGAGCTACGCGGCACTGTGGAAATCTATGGCAAGCAGGCGGATCTGGTGATCGCTAATCCTAATGGCATCACCTGCGCTGGTTGTAGCTTCCTAAATACATCTAAACTCTCGCTTATCACAGGCACGCCGAATATGGTGAACGGCGACATCAAAGATTTTTCGATATCGAATGTAGGGATCATCCGCATAGAAGGCGTTGGCGAGCAGCGCTTTGCTATGGAGATGGGTAATTCTGCGGCTTTGATAT
>JAITWL010000034.1 GCA_031285285.1 Deferribacteraceae bacterium
TGCTGCAAACCAAGTACGCCGTGAAGCTTGAATCTAGAATAGATACGGCTTGACTGACGATAACTCAACTTTAACTCCACACTGGCTTGCCGTAAGCTTAGCTTGCCATTAAATACTGATTGCATAATTGATGCCCTTGATAATTCTTTAGAACTCATCCTATGTCGCTCCATCTGCCACCTCTCGTGACAGTGACAGTATAGAGGACATTTCTACTTTGCTCTTAATAGGACATTACTACTTTGCTACGACACCTAAAAGATTGAGATATTGCATATATACGAAACTTGTGCTATAGCTAGCACATGCAGATACCTTCACTAGTCTACGCCAATAAAAAAGGCGAAATATTCGACCATCCTGAGCTTAAAATGAGCATGCGTAGTGCAGAATATGATTTCATGCCTTATGAGGCTGAGCTTATTCCGTTGCCTAGCTGTTCGAGGCTCTATTTTATGCCACACACCAATGCTGTGGGCTTTGATCTTGCGAAAGGGGGCTTCACTGCGCTTGATGATGCACATGCAGTGAGCGTATTTTTGCCGCCTGCCTACCTGCGGCTTTTTCTGCCATCATATAAGCGTATCTCCAATGATATCATGCCATTATATGCTTACACAGCTGTGGGCTGGCTGAATGATAGCTTTGTTGTGCCAGCAATCAAGGTGGATAATGATTCCCATTGGCATCCTGATCTATATGATTATAGTGATAAATTTAAAGTAAAGGTTGAGTTTTATCTCAATAAATACCCCAAGAACCGCCTCTATAAGCAGCTAGCGCATTGTGCGCTGACTTATCATTGCACAGCAGCCAAAAATGTCTTTTATCCACGCTGGGAATGCCCTATGCCAACATCGCCTGCTTGCAATAGCCGCTGTGTGGGCTGCATATCCTTGCAAGAGTCGGAGTGCTGCCCGTCGCCGCAAGTACGGATGGATTTTATGCCTACTGCAGAAGAGATAGCGGAGGTGGCATGTAATCATGCTGCCTATGCAGAGAAGCCATTGATTAGCTTTGGACAAGGCTGTGAGGGAGATCCTGTGATGGCGGCCGACGTGATTGCAGCAGCTGTGCGGCTTATCCGCAAAGACTTTCCCAAGCTCACTATAAACTTTAATTCTAATTGCTCGTTGCCTGATCAAGTGGCGAAAGTGCTTGATGCAGGCGTGGATAGTATACGAGTAAGCCTGAATAGCACCATAGAAGCCACTTACAATGCCTACTACCGCCCACGTGGCTATAGCTTTGCTAATGTAGAAGCCAGCATAGCTGCAGCTAATGAGCGTGGTGTTTATGTGGCACTGAATCTATTGACCATGCCTGGCATCACCGATCGCAAAAGCGAGTGCGATGCACTAATCGACTTTATGAGTCGGCATAAAATAGAGCTGATACAGACTCGCAATCTTAATATTGATGCAGAGCTGCTGTATAGCGCCATCAAGCTAGCAAAAGATGAGCTAATGGGCTTGAAAAACATGCTTCGTACAGTCAAAAAGGCACACAAAGATGTGAAATTTGGTTATTTTAATAGAATGAAAGATGACTTTTTCATTGAGCGCGGCTTACCTGATCTCAAGGTGAAGAAATTTAAGAAGTAGGGCGTCATAATTAAGCTTGCGGGCTTCGCAATTAAGCCTGCGAGCTTCGCAATTAAACTTGCGGGCTTCGCTTGCTTATAACGTCCGCAAAAACTCCCGATCAGCTTTAATAAAACTAAGCATATATTCAGTTAGTGGCAGATATAGTTGTTGTGCCTCTTCAAAGCAGCTTAGCTCTGCCACAAAGCTATCTAGCCAGCGCAAATGGTTATCTATGAAATCAAGCTGTGTCGTAATTAAGCTTGCGGGCTCCGCAACTAAGCTTGCAGGCTGCTTTGCGCATAATGAAGCCATATACGACATGAACCGTAGTTGTTCAGCGATAAAATCAGCATCTTCGCTATAGCGCTCGTCTTTAGACAGCTCATAGCGGGCATAAAGCTAAAGACACTGACTATAAGCCTCATCGCGTGATAGGCGATTTTCAGATTCGTAGTGGCTCTGGCAACTACGCACACTATTGGTCATGCAGAATAGGCGAGTGTAGCGTCTTTGCGTTTCTAGATCAAATTCGGCCTTACTAGAATTAAGCTTGCGGGCTGCGCAGCGCTCCCGCTCTATAAAAAATTGCTCGATCTTGCTGATAGCAGTCTCGGCGGCCTCATCGCCTTCTGCTGTCTGCCGCATAAAGCTTAGCAGCTCAGCCAGCATAGTATACAAATCCGACTCAGGTGTCATTATAAATACGCGATAGAAAAGGCTATATAATACCTCACGACCTGCGTGGATGTCTTGCAATTCGCTCATCTTGGATTCTCCCTTAATAATCGCTCTCGCAATTCGCGTTTTAACACCTTGCCGCTAGGGCTGACTGGTATATCATCTGTGAAAATGACGATTTTAGGCACTTTATAGTTAGCAAAATTCTCTTTTACGTATTGCTTCACGTCGTTTTCGCTCAGTGTTTCGCCAGCATTTAGCTGCACATAGGCGACAACAATCTCGTTCCCATCCGCCTCTGGCACGCCAAGCACAGCTGCATGGAGTATAGACTTGTGCTTGTAGAGGCATTCTTCAATTTCGCGTGGGTAGATGTTCATTCCTTTTGCTATGATTAGGTCTTTGAGCCTGTCGACTATAGTGATAAAGCCGTCTTCATCAATCTTAGCCATGTCACCTGTACGCAGCCAGCCATCAGCACTAAGCACTTTAGCCGTCTCGGCCTCTAGCCCCCAGTATCCACGCATGACATTACCACCACGCACTACCAGCTCGCCTTCTTGATCAATCCCCAGCTCTTGACCATCCTCTCCAATTATTTTGCAGCTCATCTCTGGCAGAAGAGGACCAACTGTACCAGGTTTGGTATTATTAAGTTGGTTCATTGCCACAATGGGCGAGGCTTCGCTAAGGCCATAGCCTTCTACAATGTGCTTGCCATAGCTTGCTCTAAATTTCAGTATGGTATCAAGCGGCAGTGGCGCGCCTCCACTCATATAGAAGCGAAAGGGTAGGGCTCGTTGTTCTTTAATTGTGAGTCGCTTGCGTGCAAGCACAGAAAAAAGCTGGGGCACGCCAATCAATGCTGTTGGTTTATAGGCTTCTACAGCCTTTTTGTAAGCTTCTTTGCCCACATCCTGCACGCTATCAAAGAGCAGCACGCCGCCGCTCACATAAAGCGGGATTATCACACAGACCAGGAAGGCATAAGCATGGAAGATAGGCAACACAGCTGTGATTTTGTCATCAGCATTCATTGAAACCACAGTCGTATACTGCTTTGCATTAGCTAATAGGTTGCCATGCGTTAGCATCACTCCCTTTGCTCGGCCAGTAGTGCCAG
Source organism: Deferribacteraceae bacterium (assembly GCA_031285285.1). Taxonomy (GTDB): domain Bacteria; phylum Chrysiogenota; class Deferribacteres; order Deferribacterales; family JAISNW01; genus JAITWL01. Next base: position 3,388 of record JAITWL010000034.1, read on the forward strand.
AAGTATATATCAATACTGCGAGATCATCTAGCAAACATTCGATAAGCTTTGGTAGAGGGGCATCATCTGCCTTATAGATGTTGACAGACTTAAAAGATGTAGGCTCAAAGGCAAACACATTTTTGATAGATGGCACCAGCTCTAGCACGCCACTCACCACATGCGCAAAAGCCTCAGAAGATATGATATAATCAGCTAAGCAGTCGTTTAAATTAAGCGAGATCTCTTTTTCTTTCAAGAAAATATTCTGTGGCACAGCAACAGCGCCAAGCTTCATAAGCGCAAAATATGCGAACATATATTCAGGCGAATTGCCAATCAATATAGCGACCTTGCTATCCTTAGCAACGCCGAAGGATGCCAGCACAGCCGCTGTGCGATTGACTATGCTATCGGTCTCAGCAAACGTATAAGTGCGATCATAGTGGTATATATGCGTTTTATTTGGGAAAAGCTGCGAGTTTTGACTGATTAGCTGCCCAAGATTTTTATATTGCATTATTACTCCTGCTTTGCGAATAATTTAGCAGTTTTGAGGGCAGTCGACAAGTGAATTTTTCTTATAATATCTAAAGTATTGGTTTAGATAACTATCATTAGTCTATTAGGTAACCATAATTAGGCTATGGTAAAAAATCAAAAACTGTCATAAAATTTATACATATAAAGGATTTAATCATGAAAAAACTTTTCATTTTTATCTTATTTGGCATATGTGTGAGTACAAGTAATGCACAGAACTTTGGGCTTTAATAGTGGCAAAGATACAGAGGCTGGAGATCAGGACTATAGCTATATAGCACCCTACATAGGGCTATACTTGCCCTTGCTTGGGGATGATAAATATTGGGGTAGTGGCATCTTTTGTAATGTGGGTCTGCCATTCGTAATCAATGGTGACAGTGGGATGGGCATATCCCTAGATACAAGCTTAAAAGTGAGAATTCCAGATGTATTTGATTGGGAATGGGACTCTCTTCATCTGGGAATGGGCTACAAAGTTCACCGTATAGGTGGTGTTGATGCCCATTATAATCACCAGATGTATGTTAGCTTAGCTATATTGACTGGTGATTAAACAGCAATGACATAATGATGAAAAAACTGCCAAAGACAATAATGCCTTTGGCATGAACTACTTAGAAATTAAATTGGCTTTCCCAATCAAAAGCGGCTGATTCCTCAAGGCTTTTGGGCCAATGTGCGCACCATTGAGGCACTGATGGCAGCTCTACGCGATCGAGGCTGGGCGTATATGGCTTAATATCAAGTACCATCATGTGCATCAATATAGCCTATGCCAATGGTCGCATTATCATAATCAATGTAAGTGATAGCTGCACAAGTGATGCCCAGTGGGTTAGGGCGCATAGGCGAACGAGTGGCGAATGTTCCCATTAGCTCAGGCGCTCCCTTGTCTGGAGAATTCTCTGTAAGGCTCTCACGGCAATCATCACATTCAGAAAACCACCAGACAATATTGATATGACTAAAGCCATCCAAGCCACGAAGGGCAGGGGCATAGTGTGCCTCAAGAGCAATGCTCGTCTCTTCACCATCAAGCCTCACTGTGCCTATCTGCTGCAAATTAAATTTTTTCATAAATAAATCCTTTTTAAAATTTTATTTACGACGTCGTGATGTTGATATTAGCAGTTGATTTTTATACTTCAAGTATTTTTTGAACAGCCTAATTTTATTGCTCAAAAAGTTACTTTACATAATATATCTTATCGGATGTAAAATAGATAATGGAAATCATTAGTTCAATTTATTATGTATAAATATTTGTTTGAGCACAGTATTTAAATCTCTGCGGCCATCAATTATTGTATGGATAAACACAATGCCTTTTCCATCATCAACTGTGTATATTATGCGATATGGCTTATAGTGTAGCTGCCTGTATCTATCATTGCCTGCTTCTTCAAGCTCTTTGACATAGCTGCCGCGGTTTGGTAGCTCCTTTAGGCTTGCTATCAATTTTTTAATCTCGGCAATCACATTATCTGCGATATCTGCTGAGTTATTAATTGTGATATAGCTACTAATTTCTTTTAAATTGCTTTTTGCAACACTCAATATCTTAATCTTCATGGTTTAATAGCTCATCAAAAACTGTTTCAAAGTCTTCATATTCACCATTTTTGATTTGTTGCTCTGTAAAGTTCAATATCATCATCATAGTTAGTGCATCTTCTCTAGCTTTGTATTCATAGGGGTTTTGGACAATCAACTTCACTTCTCCATTATGAGTGATGCCTATCGGCTCAAGTGTGTCTGGCATATCCCTCACTATCTCAGCCATATTCTCTTTTAAGTAGCTTGATGTTATTATTTTCATACCACACCTCATAAGAATAAATATAGACGATATTTATTCTTCCGTCAATTCAATATTTTTCGCTTGGTATCTGCCTTTGTTTCCTGCTATAATAGTCAGATATTTAGAAGGATACCATAATGAGAAAATTTGCAATTATCCGCTTTGCTATCACGTTTTT
>JAITWL010000068.1 GCA_031285285.1 Deferribacteraceae bacterium
CCATAACAGTAGCAAGTGCTACCTGTATGTTCTTGCAATTTTTAAATTAAGTATGCTGTCCCCAGAATTCTCAGAATTCAGGATGATTGACGGCCTTTGGCCGAACGATATTTTTAGCGTCCCCATTGGATTAATTGCTGGATTGCCGCGCTGCGCTCGCAATGACAACAGTTCAACTATGCATCAAAAAAGCAATGGACTTTTCGTTCTTCGCTTGCTATAGTCTATTGATTACGTTTCTTATGATTTTTTGAGGTGGCCATAATGAAAGCAGAGACTATTAACCCCTTTATCACAGCGACTATCAACGTTTTTGAGACTATGACGGGCATTCAACCTAAGAAGGGGGAGATATACGTTAAGCAAGACGACAAGATGAAGTATGATATATCGGGCATTATCGGCATTGCTGGTAAGATGCAGGGCTATATCATATTGAGCTTTCCAGAGGCTCTCATTCTGGAGCTAGTATCAGGCTTTCTCGGCGAAAAGAAGACACATATGTCAAAAGACGTTGTGGATGCAGTCGGCGAATTTGTCAATATGATTGCAGGCAGCTCCAAGCGTGTGTTTGCTGAGCAAGGCATGAAATACAATATTGGCATACCAAGCGTTATCACTGGGAAAAATCACATTGTCAATCGCCCATCAAATGTTGTATGCATAGGCGTTATGTTCCATGTTGGCGAGCAGCAATTCACTATAGAAGTGGCGCTCAAGTCCAAAGAATAATTGAAAGCGTGTGTGGAATAGAGCTTACGCCCTTCGTGGCGCATGGATTAGAATATTCATTAGTGCATTAGTGTTTTTTGGAGGTGCCACCTTGAGTGAAGCTCGTGAATTCCGCTTGCAAAACGGCCTCACGGTTGTCCATGAATACACACCTCATACACAGGTGCTCTCTGTGCAGGCGTGGATAAAGACAGGCTCTGTCAATGAAGACGCCAAAAACAACGGCATATCCCACTTTTTGGAGCATATCCTCTTCAAAGGCACTGCCAATTACGCTCCTGATGAAATAGACGCTATAGTTGATGCTCATGGCGGGCGTATGAATGCTGGCACTAGCAAAGACTACACCATGTATTATATCACGCTACCAGTGGAGCATGCGGCTGTTGCAGCCGATGTTATCGCTGATATGATATTCAATGCTACTTTTGATGCCAATGAAATAGAGAAAGAAAAGCCCGTGGTGGTGCAGGAGATTCAGCGTAAATTCGATAATCCTACCTATGATATGTGGCAAGATGCCGCAGCAGACTTGTATGCGGGCACTCCCTATGCTATGGAAATCATTGGCACAGAAGAAAATGTAAATTCCTTTACACCAAAAATGTTGAAAGATTACTATGCATCGCACTATCACCCAAAAAATACCACATTAATTCTCACTGGTGATATATCAGAAGCTGAGGCCAGAAAGTTAGCCGAGGCGCACTTTTCACAAGAGGCTAAAGTCGCAGCTGCCAGTGGATACAGCAATAAATGGAAGCCTGCTGACATAAAGCAGGAAGCCAAAATATATGAAAAAGAAGTGGCGCAAGATTACTTGCTGGCAGCATATCGCGTGCCAGCCACAGCGCCAGATGCGCCAGTATATGAAGTGTTGACAGAGATACTTGCTGGAGGCGAGTATTCGCTGCTGAATCAGGAGCTAAAATATTCACAAGGGCTTGTGACGGCTGTTTCAGCTGGCGACATGCTTAGCAAAAACTCTGGGGCATATATCTTTTACCTTGTGACAAACCCAGATGATTCAGAGAAGGCGCTTTCAGAGCTTCAAAAGCTGCTAGCTAGCTTTGTAAAAGAAGGCCCATCAGATCAAGAGCTGGAGAAGGCTAAGAATCGCCTCACCAGCCGCACTATATTCACCAAAGAGCGTGCCTCTAGCCTTGCACAGGAGATAGGATACTCATATACGCTTGATATCAAAGATTATTACCATACATATAATGATAGGATACGCAGCATCACTGCTGCTGACATAAGGAAAATCGCAAAGCTCTTTACCACAGAGGCATTGATATATAAGACTATTCCAGAAAGCCCCAATAGATGATTTAGGAGAGTAAAACATGAGGCAAATCGCTTATTGGCTTAATAACAAGATGTTTGCAGAGATTTTGCTCCGTTTTTGTGAGATTGAGAGCCTTGGTGCGATCGATTTGTCTCAGCCTCATGAGGAAGGCAGCTATGTATTCTTTTTGACAGATGACGAAGCCAAGCTTAAAGAATATCTCAACATCAGCGATGCGCCTTGTTTCATCAATGCAGAAGCACGATTTAGCCATTCATACTATATTTTAAGCGATAAATTTGACCTTCCAAGCCTGCGCCTGCTCATGGATAGCATACACCACGGCGGCACAATGTGGAACACTGTCTGCGATGTGGATTTTTTGACGCTCCACAAAAAACTGAAAGTGAGCAACACCATAGTGGACGAGATCGAGCGCTTTGTGATCATGAATACTTGGGAGCTGCTCTTTTATTGCCCTTTCAGTGATGTGGAAAAGATACGCATAGGCTTCTCAGAGATGCTCATGAATGCTATTGAGCACGGCAATCTTGGCATCACAGAGGATGAGAAGCACGAAAGCACAGAAGAAGGCACATATCACGACCTGCTGGCCAAGCGCCTAGTCGATCCACTCTATAAAGACAGGCAAGTGCGCATCACAATAGAGCTGACAGAAGGCCGCAAGAAGAAGCAGCCAGTGAAACGCCTAACTATCGCAATCAAAGACGAGGG
>JAITWL010000115.1 GCA_031285285.1 Deferribacteraceae bacterium
ATAAATGCAGTTTTATCAATATCGCGATAAATGGTTGTGCCCATCTGCTGCGCCTGCACTATGGCTTCCTCCATCATCCTATTGTACATATTGGTAAAGTTATTATTGATCTTCACAAAAGCCGCCTTGAGATATGCTTGCTGTGCAGCAGAAAGCCTATCCCATGTCTTAGTGCTAATTAGATAGACATCTGGCGAATATTGATGCTCAGTGTAGGTGTATGATTTGGCTAGCTCAGCATGGCCGTCCACAGTGAGCGCCAGCTCAGTATTTTCCGCACCATCGATAACGCCTTGTTGCATGGTGGTGTATGTTTCACTAGCTGGCATAGGCACAGGCGAGCCGCCCATATGCTCAATCATGCTCATGGATGTGGAGCTTGGCATTGCGCGAATCTTTAATCCAGCAAGCACAGAAGGATCAGTCACAGGCTTATTTTCTTTTAGATAGAAGTTTCGAGAGCCGTTAGCATAATAGCCTATAGTTATGTAGCCACGATCTCTGTTAGATTCAAAAAGTTTTTGCACTTCCTCCGATTTAGCCATAGCTTCATAATAATGCTCTTGGCCTGTGAAAAGATATGGCAGAGCAAAAATCGAATAGCGATTCTCAAATTGACCAACAGAATTGGAGCTCACCTTGGCTATATCAAGCACACCAGCCTGCACCATCTCAATGATCTCTTTTTCTGTGCCTAATACGCCTGAAGCATAGATTTGCACTTCCATATTCATTGTGGGATCTTCTGCCACAACGTCGATCAGATAGGCAATAGTGTCTGCAATCTCAGAATTGGCCGCCTGATTGTGTGCCAGCTTGAGTTGCACATTTTCACTACTTTGAGCACCCTTAACCGAGATAAAAATACCCACCGCAACAGCCACAAGAGCGACCACTGCGCCAATACTCAGCATCTTTTTCATAACGCACTTCCTCCCTATTTCATTTTTTTTAATCTAATCCAAGTGAAACACCATCCTCAATGGCACCGATACAGGGCTATTATCAGGATTAGTCTCCATGATATCAGCCATATGTGCCCACCACAATTTGCAGATTTCAGTATCTGCGCTCTGCTCCCATTTTGCCTCATCAGCCAGCTCTATATAGGCGAATAGAGTAGCCGTCTCTTCATCAAGAAATATTGAATAGTTGCTAGCACCATAACGATGTATCATATCCACCATCTCTGGCCATAGCTCCTTATGCCGCCGCTCATACTCATCATAACACTGTGGGTAGAGCTTCATCTTAAAGCCTTTGATCATATCTCCACCTTTTTAAAATCAGAATACTATTTGATTAGATAATTATATGTTGTCTATGAGTAAAAAATAATGACGGTATTTGCTTAATTTTGTAGCTTTATTTACAAAACTGTGTTTGTTTTTCTGAATTTAGCTGGAGTAATGCCATATTTCTCTTTAAATTTTTTAAAGAAATAGCTGTTATTTTCGTAGCCTACAGCTGCAATAATTTCATCAATGGAATGTTTGGTATTTTTCAAAAGCTCTTCAGCGCTTTCAAATTTCTTGCGTTGCAGCAGATCTTTGAATGTGTATAAAGTTTTTTGCTTGATCAGCTTTGAAAGCACATACACTGGCTGATTAAGCATCTTAGCTAGCTCTGTGAGAGAGGCATTGCGATAGTTTTCATTAATGTATGTGACAGCAGAATCAATCAGAAGCTTTTCAAACTCCGTGGATGTGCTATCCTGCGTCTTATTGACATATTTTGTGAGATACAGAAATAAGAGCCCCATAGTGATCTGCACTTTATATCTATCCTCATCCCCTTGCTTAGATAGCGAGAATATAATATTTTCCATCAAATTTTGTATCTCAAGCACATCGGATACTCTAAAGAGCAGGTATTCACTCTTCTTCTCTGCGCTTCTAAGTATATTGATCAAAAAATCGGCAATGAAACTATTGTAGCCTATGATTGAATAAATTTTATCAAAAAATTCAGGCAAAATTATTAGATTGATGGCTATATCATCCATACCTGCGCGCTTTATGCTATGCCATGTATGCTGATTCAGCAGCAGTATCTCACCTTTGTGAAGCACCACCTCACTATTATCTATCTGATGCGTAATGCTACCTTCGCATACATACATCATCTCTATATAATTATGCCTATGCTCTGGGAAATCTGAAAAGCGCGTGTGAGTGCGCACAGTGATAAGCTTATTTAGCGCGAGCAGCTTCTTGCTATCCACAATAAATTGCGTATCTTCTGTGTAAATAGAGCGCACAATATCGCGCTCATTTAATATTTTTTCTTCCTCTATTGTGATCTCTTTGAGTGCTTGGAGCAGTTCAGTATTCACGATGCATCACTTCTCATATAAAAATTGCTCTGGTAGGCTCACTTTAAAATCTTTAGCCAAGGCTCTAAATTCATCTGGCAATATTGTCTGCCGCTTAGTTGGCGAGATGGCAAGCATCTTCACTAGTATCTCGGCTGATTTTTCCACAGTGTGGCATAAGCCAAAGGTGATATCAAAATCTGGGCCAGCGCAGAATATACCATGATGCGCCCACACTATGACATCATATTTTTCCATTAATTTTGATGAGGCCACAGCTATATCCTTGCCGCCAGGCACCATCCAAGGCACTACGCCCACACCATCAGGAAATACCACAGGGCATTCTGTTGCCATCTCCCATAGCTCACGGGTGAATACCTCAGCTGTGAGCGGCAAGACAAATGTCAGCACGATGACATTCGTGGTGTGGCTGTGATATATCACTCGGTATTTGCTATCTTTCTTCTTTTTTACCTCATGATTCATCAAATGTGAAGGCAATTCGCTAGTTGGCCTGCCGCCATTCACAAAACCCCAGCAAAGCTGATAGTTTTCGCCTTTGTCATCAAGCTTGATTATGCCTATGCTATCAAGCGGATCGATGATAACATTTCTAAAGAACTTGCCAGAGCCAGTCACAAGGAAATATTCGCTGCGCAACTCTGGCACAGCCACACCAATCGGCATCATAGGCGCATCCTTGCTCAGGTATGGTGACACCTCGGCCACTTCGCTATCGGCCATGCGATAGCTTAGGTTTCCGCCATTGCGCTCGTGCCAGCCTTGTTCAAAGCCATCTTGGCACATTCTCATAAAGCCCTGAATAAATTTGCAATTTAATATAGCCATATTTTTACACTCTCTTCTTTAGTACATTATCTTCGTATTTTTTGATTTCTGCAAACCAATCTTGTTGCACAGGCACACGAGCTTGCTCGCATAGCTGATTCCACACATCGCCTATGGGATATAGCTTTAGCTCCTCTTGCAACACCATCAGCTCAGTGAGCTTGCCAGCCTGCTGCAAAGCCTTTAGCTGATTATGCGGTGTCAATAATGCTGCTAGCAGCGCCTTTTGCATATTGCGCATGCCAAGCACCCACGCGCTAAGCCTATTAATGCTTGCATCAAAGAAATCAAGCGCGACATACACGCGAGAAAGCGCATCATTGCATACTATCTCTTTTGCTATTTCTCTAGTCTCATCATCAAAAAGCACCACATGGTCGCTATCCCAGCGCACGGGTCTAGTCACATGCAAGGCAATCTTATCATAAAATAGCAGCATAGAGGAAATCTTATCTGACACTAGCTCTGTGGGATGATAGTGCCCATTATCCATCAATGGCATGATGCCCTTCTGACTAGAATAATTAAGGCAAAATTCGCTCGACCCCACAGTGTATGACTCAAAGCCTATGCCAAACACTTTAGATTCTAAGCAGACAAACACACGAGAGCGATCATAATCCATGCCCAATATGGCATCGAGTGATTCTTTAAAGTGCTTCCGTGGCGCTAGCCTATCAGCGGGTATATCTTTCATGCCATCAGGTATCCATATATTCATGAGACAATGTGTGCCAAGCTCTTTTGCAAAATACTCTGATATTTTAATGCAAGCCTTGCAGTGGTCTATCCAAAATTGCCTAATGCTTTTATCTGGGCTTGATAGCGTCAAGCCGCTTGCCATAGGATGCGAAAATAATGTTGGGTTGAAATCAATGCCAAGCTTATGCTTCTTAGCAAAATCCACCCACTTAGCAAAATGCTTTGGCTCAAGCTTATCACGATCTACTTTTTCACCATCAAATATCGCATAGCTGGCATGCAGATTGATGCGGTGTGTGCCTGGAATTAGCGATAGCGCTTTTTCTATATCAGCCATCAGCTCATGATAATCCCTAGCTCTGCCAGGATAATTGCCCGTGGCCTGTATGCCGCCAGATAGAGGGCCGATATTATCAAAGCCTTGCACATCATCTCCCTGCCAGCAGTGCATAGATATTGGGAAATTTAGCAGTGTTGCTATAGCCTTATCAGTATCCACACCAATTTTACTGTAAACATTTTTTGCATTTTGATATCTATCCATATATTCTCCTGTCTAATTTTTTCTCAAAAAATCATTGAGTCACGAAACAAAGTAAGGCAAAAGTCCCCTTAGGCGGAGAAGGGGTGCCCGCAGGGCGGGGTAGTGGTTCCTTAGCCTTAAACCATCGCCTATGGTTATGCATGTAAGCATTACAACATAAATCCGTAAGCATAATTAACGCAGTGAGTTGTAATGCTTACATGCGTGGCTATTACCAACGGCTAAAGGCTGCGGATCACTAC
>JAITWL010000122.1 GCA_031285285.1 Deferribacteraceae bacterium
GTACGGCTTCTTTTGTCCTATCCATGTCATAAACTGTGTAACCGAAAATTTTTCTGTCAACACGTGCATGGAGCGCTTCAAGAATTGGATCAGCACAGGCAAAATCCATGTCTGCAACCCAAAGCGACAGCGCATCTTCTGGTGCATCTTTAGGCAAGATCTCCAATTTGGCGGAGTGCGTACCTTTCCTGTCAATAATTTTGTCAAAATCGTACTGCATATAAAACCTCCTGACTGTTTCTGATATAAAACAAGTATATGAAATAACCATTGACACACAAGAACCAGAACCTATATTTCTATAGAAACCAGATTAAGATTTTTAGGATATTTTTATGCTCTCATGGAAAAAAGATTTAGAATCTAGCATTCCCTTGTATGTGCAGCTAAGCAATCACATACATAACAACATTATATTAGGCAAATTTCCCGAAGGTTATAAGCTGCCTTCGCAACGCATAATGGCTAAAAAATTAGGCGTGGGTAGAAATACAATCATACGAGCGCTGGAAATGCTCGCAAAAGACGAGCTTATAGTGATAAATTCGCGCGCAGTCGCATTGATTAACAAAACTACGCCGCAGGCAGCTTGTGCCTGGAGCGAATATTTCAGCCGTGCTAATCTTAGACCTGCCATGAAAGAATTTTGGTGGGATAAGGGCGACAGAAGAGACTTAGTATCTCTTTCAGACGAATTTAATGTAGCTAAATATTATGGGGAGGCTATCAAGGCTTGCTCTAAGCGAAGCAAAGATTTGCATTCGACAGACCCATATGGCTTGCCTGCGTTGCGGGAATCTGTGATTCAGCATATGAAAAGCTGCGGCGTAGAAACCAGCGCCGATAATGTCATTATCTGTCCATCGCTTGATCAGACTATCTACACTGCTTGCGCCAGCTTGCTATCGCAGGGGATGACATTGATTCATGAGCCTGCTACACTTTTAAATGTGATCACTAATACACATTCCCTTGGTGCGAATATGCAAGCTGTGCCACAGGATGATTATGGCATCATACCAAGCAAGCTGGAGCAGCTATTAAATGTGAGAAAGCATGCCATTCTATTTACTGATCCTATAGCCCACGCGCCAACAGGGATCACCACCACAGAGAATAGGCAGAGGGAGCTTATGCGGGTGATCCAGAAGCATCGCATGCCTGTGATAGAGAATGGTCACAAGCGAGACACATGGTGCGATGAGCCTTTTCCTCCGCCGATGAAGGCCATTGATAAGAATGATAATGTTATATACATGGGCGCTTTCCAGAAATCTGCTGTCAGAATGAATATGACATGGGTGATAGCAGATAAAACGTTTGTAAGGCATCTTAGCAGTATGCTGGAGCAGTCGACCACACTGCCTTCAAGCATCATGCAAATTATAGCTGATGAAATGTTTCGCTCAGGCAAATATTATCAGCTAATGGAGGATATGCGCCAATTTATCAGAGCACGCAGAAATATGGGGCTGGAGCTTTGCGATAAATACCTCAAAGATATTGCCCAGTGGGAAGCGGCACGCTGTGGGTTTCATTTTTGGATAAAACTAAATAGCAAAATCAATAAGAATATACTTTATGGTGCGCAGAATTTCTCTCCTGGCTATTTCTTTGATAAATCAGACACATGCCACATACTATTCGCCCCAGCCAGCCTGCCAGAGGCTGCACTGGAGAAAACAGTCAAATCAATTGCTAAATTAGTGCAAAAGTAATATTGCAATGTTACGCCATATTGACTTCATATTTTACTTTATTTTCACAACTTGGCTTCCATTTTCACAAAGATTGCTATAATATGGCTGGTGCGAAGGACATAACAAAAGGAATAATCTATGAATCTTGAAAGAATAAAAAAGTCTAAAGTGCTGGTGCTTGGCGATATCATGCTTGATCGCTATATTTATGGCTCTGTGGCGCGCATATCGCCTGAGGCGCCTGTACCTGTGGTGAAGGCGGCTAGCCAATCGGAGACCTTGGGCGGCGCAGCGAATGTGGCGCATAATATTGCCATGCTGGGCGCGCATTGCGAGCTGATGGGGCTTGCAGGCTTTGATCCGATACGTGATAGCATGATCGCGATGATGGATGTGCTAAATATCAAGCATCATTTCTTTGATGCTGGCCTGCAAACCACTGCCAAGATTAGGCTTATAGGCGAGCGTCAGCAGATAGTGCGTATTGATTATGAAGATATGCTCACCCCTGATGCGCCAATATTAAGCGATATTTACCGCAAGGCCGAGACGCTAATCCATGATGTAGACACAGTCGTACTTTCAGACTATGGCAAAGGCTTGATATCAGACACTTTCTGTCGTCAGCTTATCAAATTAGCCACAGCTGCAAATAAAATGACGATAGTCGACCCAAAAGGCGCAGACTGGAGCAAGTATACAAGTGCGACCATCATCACGCCTAATGTGAAAGAGCTTTCAGAAGCTGTAGGGCGTAAGGTGGATAATACTGATGCTGCTATAGAAGAGGCGGGGCAGCTGATTCGCAAGAAATACTCGCTGCACTGGCTGGTGGTGACCCGCTCTGAGAAGGGGATTTCCATTATATCAGAAAGCAATGCCATCCATATCCCCACACAGGCGCAGGAAGTGTACGATGTGTCAGGCGCTGGCGACACCGTGGTGGCCACTCTTGCCTGTGCGCTTGGCTGCGGCGTAGATATCCGCGAAGCCGTGTCTGTGGCCAATCAAGCAGCTGGAATCGTCGTAAGCAAGATGGGTACAGTGCCTGTGCAATATGAAGACCTCTATAATGCTTATTACTCCGATCCAGCAAAGCCTACTGGCGCAGATCCGCTTGAGCAGCTGCTTCACATTATAGCAGATGCCAAGAAGCTAGGCAAAAAGATAGTATTCACTAACGGCTGCTTCGATATCTTACATAGAGGCCATATTGATTACATACACAAGGCAAGAAAGCTTGGAGATATGCTAGTGATCGGGCTGAATACTGATGCCAGTGTGCGACGCTTAAAAGGCGAATCGCGCCCAATAAATAATGAAGCTGATAGAGCGTTTTTGCTATCATCGCTACGCGATGTCGACCATGTGGTGCTTTTTGGCGAAGATACTCCCGCAGAGCTTTTGCAGAAGCTGCGCCCTGATATACTTGTGAAAGGCGGCGACTATACACCAGACACAGTCATCGGCCGCGAATATGCAGGCCGAGTGGAGATAATCGACTTCGTACAGGGCTATTCCACCACAGCGACTATTGATAAGATGAAATAAACTTGTCATGAAACGAAAAAACTGCGTCATTGCGGGCTTGACCCGCAATCCAACTCAGGATAAATCGTTCCCCCTCTGTATTCTTCGTCATTGCGAGGCTCTGCGAAGCAATCTAGGATTCAGGATATGGTGGCCTGGCCAACAATTATTAGGAACGCTAGATTGCGGGTCAAGCCCGCAATGACGGATAACAGGAGCATCAATGCAAGACTTATACCACAAAGCGATCGCCCTACCATACAGTCAGGCTCGTGTGGATGCCATCAAAGATGGCATACGCCAAGCCGATCAGCTGAATGAAACAGAGTATGGCTACCTCTTTCGCATGGAGCTAGTGGAAGATGCGGCCTATGATGGACGTTATTCAGATGTGCGCGATGCCTTTGGCGCTATGGGCTGGATATTCAAGAAATTTGATGATGGTCTGTTGGACGATATTGATATATTTGAATTTGATCTGATTGATATGCAGCAGTGGATCTGCCGCTGGCTGGCGCTGTATCCTGAGATAACGCTACAGCAATTTGACAATCTACTAGATGACTTGCGAAAGCGCTTGTTGAGCGCTGGCTATCAGCTGCAAGCATACTATGAAGCCAAGATGATGGTGTCATTATTGACTGACCAGCGCAGCGCAGCTGATGAGGCTTATCAACTCTACCGTGCAGGCAAGAAGGATGCGTTTAATACTTGTGACGACTGCATCGCCTGCCGCCGCATCAAATACCTGCGCTATATTGGCAACCATAGCGCGGCTTTTAAGGAAGCAAAAGCCCTTGAATGGCCAGGTGGCTGCAATATGAACCCCAAGACAGCCTATAATGAGCTAGTAGCCTCGGCTGTGGAAAGCGGAAACTATGAAGGCATAGCGCTATACCAGAAAAGAGCCTATAAAATGATCATGGGAGACCCATTTTTCTTGAATTTTATAGGCTATCATATGCAATATTATGCAAACACTAATCCAGCGGAGGGCTTGAAGCTATATGAGAAGCATAAGGCTTGGCTGGGCGGGCATAATCGTTTCCCGCTGGCGCTGTATGATTTTCACATGGGCGCGGCTGTGCTCGTTCGCAAATTGGCAGATGAGACACTCGCAGGTGAGCACTATGAGGCTGCAGCCGAGATTGCGAAAAAATTTGACGAGCGCAACCAGACAAGCTATTATAGCGAGAAGCTGGAACGGCTGTATAGAGCCGCTGGATAGATGCAACGCCTTTGCTAATTTTTGAGCGAATAGTTAAAAGAAACGCTTGAAAATTCAACCGATTTCTTTTATAATTCAGCTCGTTCAGAATAGCTTCTTGTGCTAACCAGTAACAACAAGGTTCCACAAAGTCGCAAAGTTGAAAACTATTGTCTCCGTAGCTCATCAGGACAGAGCGACAGATTCCTAATCTGTAGGTAACAGGTTCGAGCCCTGTCGGGGACATTTCCTTTGCTGGCAGCGGGTTTTGAGCGATACTGCCATACCAAGAAAGCCCTGAAACGGCTACTGGACGTGGATTATGAACCGAACATTGGGTTGATTTTCTTTATACCATTACACTTGAGCGCGATTAGCTCAGGGGATAGAGCACAAGCCTCCGGAGCTTGGTGTCGCAGGTTCGATTCCTGCATCGCGCATATTTTCTGTATCATTAGGCTTCCTGAGAAATCATGGAAGCCTTTTGTTTTGCCTATACTGGCTTTGTCTACAGATAGGATGGGAAAATGCATTCTTTGCATAATTCTTACAAAAAACCCTTTGAATTTCATCTTCAATTCTGCTACTGTGTCCTCGTTATGGATATTATAGGTAGAAAACTTGACTTGTACACACACATCACCACGCTGATCAGCGATGGTACTCAGTAACAGAGATTCGCAACGAAGATAAAATTAAAATTTTGGTAACTTTATATGAATAATTTTCAACAACTTGGCACAGCGCCCATCGGGCGGCTTTTACGCATATATTCTGTGCCAGCTATCATTAGCATGGTGGTGAACGCCTTATATAATCTCACAGATCGCATATTTATAGGTAATATCAAAGATGTAGGGCCGATGGCCATCACTGGCGTTGGGATATCGATCCCTATATTGCTCATCGTGGTTGCTGTGGCTGTATGCATGGCTGTGGGTGCATCCACTAATATTTCGCTAAAGCTTGGGCAGGATAAGCAAGAAGAGGCTGAGCTCATCATGGGCAACGCCACTATGCTATCGGTGGTTTTGGGGATTGTGCTCACTGTTATATACTTCATCTTGGGCGATAGCGTGCTGAGGTTCTTTGGGGCAACAGATGCTTCAATAGTGTACGCAAGGGAATACACTGACTGGCTTATGGTAGGCGTGCCGCATTGGATGGTAATGTTTACCCTAAGTGCCGTGATGCGTGCTGATGGCAACCCAAAAAAATCTGCGATGGTGCTAATTATAGCCTGTCTTATAAATATACCATTGGATTGGCTATTTATATTTAAAATGGGAATGGGCATCAAAGGTGCATCAATAGCCACGATCATTGCAGAGCTTGTGGGGGCGGCAATATGCGTGCTGCACTTTGCCAAGCGCAAGTCCAATCTAGTATTCCGAGCATCATCACTATGGCCTGATAAAGGCGCAGTGCAGCGAATATTCGCCATAGGCATAACACCCTTTGTGCTCAATATGTCGATGAGCGCCACAAGCCTCGTGTATAACCACTCTTTGAAGGCATACGGCGGTGATTTAGCCATAGGTGCGCTAACTACTATATCAAGCATACTGATGGTCTTTGTGATGGTACTTTTTGGGCTGATGCAGGGCATGCAGCCTATAGTGGGCTATAATTATGGCGCACGCAAATTTGATAGAGCAAAGCAGACTTATATGATGACGGCCGCGATCGGCGTAGCGGTGATGTCATTTGGCTTTGTGATTATGCAGCTCTTCCCTGAGTATTGTGTGCGCCTATTCAATGACGACCCAGAGCTATTGGCGCTCACGGTGGATGGCATACACAAGTATGCCATCACTATGCCTATAGCTGGCGCGTTTATGATAGGTTCCAATTATATCTTGGCCATAGGCAAGGCTCAGCTATCAATGTTTTGCAGATTGCTAAGGCAGGTGGCGCTTATCCCTGCACTTTTGATCCTGCCGCAGTTTTTCGGCCTAAGCGGAGTGTGGATTGCTAACCCTATATCAGATGTGGTCACAGCCGTAGTTGTGTTCACAGCGCTATATCTTGAGTTTAAATCATACAAGAAGAAAGGGTCAGCTGTAGACAGTTAAGAGATTTACAAATATAAAAATATATAGACACAAATCTATAATTTCTGTTATTATTCTGTGTTAGGAGGATCATATGTTTGCAAAGGAAGGATATCCTTTTATTATTGCGTCAGCGTTGTTATTTATAGTTATTTTATTTATACCCAAGACAATCATGGTCACAATATGTCTGCTTGTTTTATTGATGATGCTGTGGTTTTTTAGAGATCCTGAGCGTATATCGCCACATGAGGCTGACGCCGTGGTATCAGCGGCTGATGGCAAGGTGGTGGAGATTTCTGAAGCTATCATTGATGGCAAAAAATATAAGAAAGTTAGCGTTTTTATGAATTTATTTAGTGTGCATGTCAATAGAGCGCCATATGCAGGCACTGTGTCGGCTGTGCGCCATATTGCAGGCACTTTTTTGCCAGCGGACAAGCCCGAAGCCTCTGCACAAAATGAGCGCAATGAGATACATATAAATACACCTAAAGGCAAGATCATAGCTGTGCAAGTGGCGGGCTTGGTGGCCAGAAGGACAGTTTCATATGTGGAAGAAGGCTCAAGCGTCACCAAGGGTGATAGGATAGGCATGATCAAGTTTTCATCACGTGTAGATCACTATCTGCCGATGACAGCTCATGTTGTGGTGCTGCTAGATGATAAAGTGAAAGCAGGCGAATCAATCATCGCAAGGATGTGAGATAATCGCACGTCCTGTGGGGCGCTATGAATGAGCGTGTGCGAAGCTCGGCACAGGATGTGCCGACGGAGGTGTATATGAATGCAGATGTGGTTGTTAGCCTCGTTATGGAGGCACTGAAAGTTGCAGTGTTAGTATCAGGGCCGATGCTGATGTTCGGCCTTGTGGTGGGCTTGATAGTGAGCATCTTTCAGGCTGTGACGCAGATTCAAGAGACCACTCTGGCTTTCGTGCCTAAGATTCTCGCAATAGTGGTGAGCATCGCCATATTTTTTCCGTGGATGGTGGAGCAGGTGGTCAGCTTCACATCAGCTATAATACTAAATTTAAATGCGTATGTAGGCAAGATGGGCATATAAATGGGTTTCATTTCGCGCACAGTCAGGCATAGCAAGCGTTATCAGGAGATTATTTCTGTGCTTATCAAATATGGCATGGGTGATCTGGTGCGTTCGCTGCGAATCACTGAGGCATTGCCATTTTTGCGTAAGATTGTGCCGAAGAATACTGATAGCGTGCCAATTAGCGACCTCAGCCGCTGGGAAGAGATTCGCATGGCGCTAGAGGAGCTTGGCCCTGCTTTTATTAAGCTTGGGCAGATGCTTTCGAACCGTCCAGATATCCTGCCGCCTGAGCTAAGCATACAGCTTACAAAATTGCAAGATAATGTGCCACCATTTGATGGGGATACAGCCATTCTCATCATCGAAGGTGAGCTGAATCAATCCATTGATACGCTTTTCGCGAGCTTCGATCCCATTCCCTGCGCTTCTGCCTCTATTGGGCAGGTGCATAAGGCCACTCTTGCTGATGGGCAGGAGCTTGCCGTCAAGGTGCAGCGCCCCGATATTGAAGATACAGTGAAAATCGATATTGAGATCCTCCATACCCTTGCACGCCTAGCAGAAAAGAATATCGACTCGATGAAATTCATTCACCCAACGGGCGTT
>JAITWL010000156.1 GCA_031285285.1 Deferribacteraceae bacterium
TGCAATACGAAGCTTTGGCAGGCCATCATGAGCCCCTGCCAATTCTGTCTTTTTAGCGCCTGGCTGTATGTAGAGCGTAATCTTCGTAATTGAGCACTCCTTTCGACTAGGGGTTTTATTCCAATTCTAAATTAAAGTTTCCATAATTCCGTCATTAGACTTGTCACGAAACAAGGGCCTCAAATGTCAAGACCCATTCGCTTCGCTCAGGTGACAGCACACGTCATTGCGGCCTTGAGCCGCAATCCAGAATAAATCCAGTGTGGAGACGTTACCAATTAAGAACGATTTCACTTGCGTAGTCCCCATTGGATTAATCCTAGATTGCGGGTCGAGCCCGCAATGACGCAATTTTTTCGTTTCATGACAAGTCTATTGCGAGACCCTGTGAAGCAATCCAGCGTTCCTAATAATTGTCGGCCAGAGGCCACATAATCCTGAATCCTAGATTGCTTCGCAGAGCCTCGCAATGACGAAGGATAAAGGCATATTTTATCAAGAATTGGAATTAATTCTGTCATGCGTTGCCGTAAAAGTCCCCTTCGGCGGAAGGGGTGCCCGCAGGGCGGGGTAGCGGCTCCTTAGCCTTAAACCATCGCTATGATTATGCGTGCAAGCATTACAATATAAATTAGTAGCCATAATTAACGCGATAAGTTGTAATGCTTATATGCATAGCTCTTACCAATGGCTAAAAGCTGTGGATCACTACCCCGTCTTGCTTCGCAATCCACCCCTTCTAAAAGAAGGGGACTATTCTACGCAGGTTGCAACGGCGTTTCGGGTCTCTTTTGCTTTATATAGCGCATCATCGGCCAGTTTCAGCAGCTTAAATGGGTCTGCTTCTTCATTTAGGCCAGTGACGCCTATGCTTATCGTTATGCGCACGCAGATGCCATTTGCCCTGTCATAGATTTCGTGCTGCTCAATATTCGTGCGGATACGCTCTGCCAAGGCCGCTGCCTGCTTGGTGTCGGCATTGGGCACAGCCACCACAAATTCTTCGCCGCCATAGCGGATGAATTGGTCTTCTTTGCGTATGCTATCAGCAATGATTTTGGCCACAGATGCCAGCACCACATCGCCAAAAAGGTGTCCATATGTATCATTAACATTCTTAAAATGGTCAAGATCGAGCATCAATACTGAATAATCTTTCTTTGACTTGCGTGCATCTTGTATACCACTATGCAATATTTTATCAGTGTATTTTTTATTATAAGCATTGGTGAGCTTATCTTTAAGCACGTCTTGCAAGATTGAATTGGATGATTTTAACAAAACTGCCAAGCAGAAAAGTAGAATCACCAAGCCTGCACCTATCAAGAGCAACAAGAAGCCATTAAGCAGCTCATACATTGTGTTTATATCGACATCCACACCTGCCGTACCTATCACTTCACCATTATGGAAGATCGGCGCACTGCCGCCTATCAGGGTGCCATAATCAGGATAGTATGTTGGCGGGATCACTCTTGCCACACCTGTCTCCATTGTGTCACGGGTCACATTATCAGTGAGTGTCTCAACGAATTCTATTGTGCTGCCAGCTGGATATTGAGCAGTGGCATAATCTGCGTCTAACACAAATTCTGTTCTGTTAGAACCAGACTTACGAATTGTGTAGATGTATTTAATAGTGTTATTTTCTTCTCGCATACGTGAAAAAGTATCAAGCATTTTATTAAAATATGGCGTGCCAGCCTTACGCTCTTCAATAAAATTATTGTAGCCCTCAATATCTGACTCAACCACATAGGCCAGGGCTATGGCTATGCTCTTAGTATCTTCTTGCATACGTTCAATTATCAAGCTTTTGATATAATAATACGACAGGGCATACAAGACTCCAAGTATTGCGGCCACTATGATGAGTGGTATCCCAATAAATTTAATCTTGGTCCATCGAAACAGGCTATCCATTACCTTTCCCCCCATTTTCCATTAAGTGACAAATCTAGCATACAAGTAAGTATTGATTTGTAAACTTAGAAAAAACTCGAATTTCGGTCTATAATAATATAGGGTATTGATCATTCACAAAACACACAGATTTATATCATATGTGTTGTTTACTGTCTATAGATTTTACATTATTTACAACAAGACTTTGGAATTGATACCGAATAGAATGCCCCGTCTATACTCAGGCGGGGCTATTAAGAAGCTATTAAAATGGACTAGTTACCAACTGCTTTACCATCTTGACGTGGGTCAGCAGTGCCATACAATGTGCCATCTTCTAGATACATTATTGCCTGCAAAGCGCCGCTAGCAGCAGTGGTTGGCTCTGCGTGACCCATTTCTATCAGTTTAGCGATAGTTTCTGGAGTCACTGTATACTTTTCGAAGCCTTTCATAGGCACTTCGTATGATATACGATCAACATTGGCAGTGTTCCAAATTTTTGGCACGCCAATTGCTTCATTCAGAGACATTTTGTGGTCAATCACACGGCTCAAAGTCTGTGCTACACTTGCAAATATGCGTGTGCCGCCAGGAGTTCCAAGCACCATGAATGGTTTGCCATCTTTCAGAACAAGAGTCGGAGTCATAGAGCTAAGCGGTGTTTTGCCTGGCTCAACATGGTTGACGCTTTCAGGATCTGTAGAGAAGTCGTCCATTTCATTATTCATCATGAAGCCATAGCCTTCAACCATAACGCCGCTACCGAAATAGTAGTTGATAGTCTTAGTGATTGCTACCATGTTGCCATCTTTATCAGCGATAGAGAAGTGGGTAGTGTCATCATTTTCAAAAGCCCAAGGATCGCCGAATGTTACATCTGGAGCAGCTTTTTTCAGGTCAATCAGCTTAGCTCTTTGTTTTGCAAAGTCTTTAGAAGCAATGCCGCCTAGAGGAACTTCACTAAACTGAGTGTCAGCCATATATTTTGCACGATCAGCGTAAGCAATCTTGTAAACTTCTGTCCACAGGTGGATATACTCAGGAGAGTTTACTGCCAATTTGCTTACATCATAGAGCTCAAGCATATTGAGGATTTCTAACAGAATTGAGCCGCCTGATGAAGGTGGAGGTGAAGAAATGATCTCATAGCCTCTGTAAGTGCCTTTTACAGGCTGATATATAAGAGGTTTGTAGTTTGCAAGCTCTTCATAAGTGAAGATACCGCCAGCTTTATTAACTGAATCTACCATAGCCTGAGCAACTTCGCCTTTGTAAAAACCATCAACACCTTTGTCTGAGATGATTTGCAAAGTTTTAGCCAAGTAAGGGTTGTTGATTATAGTGCCAGCTTCCCAAGGTAGGCCATCTTTGTCAAGGTAAACCTTGCCCATTTCTGGGAACAGATTAGAAAGGTTTAATGAATCAGTGATAGCTTGGTTAGCATATTTAGTGATCTCAAAGCCTTCTGTAGCCATACGAATAGCAGGAGCCATTACTTCTTGACGGCTCATAGTGCCATAGTTTTCAAGAATGTAGAGCAAGCCTGCAACATCGCCAGGGATACCAGAAGCAAGGCCGCCAACTGAGGTTGCCTGAGGGATTACTTTGCCGCTTTCATCCAAATACATTCTAGCATGTGCCTTCATAGGCGCTACTTCACGGAAATCTACAAAGATTGTCTCGCCAGAAGCAGTGCGTATGTTGGCAAAGCCACCACCACCAATACCATTAGTGAACGGCTCTACAACACCCATTGCAAAACCCATAGCAACAGCTGCATCTATAGCAGTGCCGCCTTTAGCCATTATCTCAGCACCAACTTGTGATGCTTCATACCTTGATGCAGACACCATAGCATTAGCTGCGGTTGCATCACGCCCAGTCACTACACGATTGCCGTCAGCATCAGCAGGTGTAAAGCCTGCGAGAGAGTAGGCGGGAACTAAGCTCTGAGCAGCTTTAGGTCCACAGCCGTAAATCAGCAAGCCAATAGCTAAGACTGCGCCAAGAATCAATGTGATCTTTCTTGTACTTTTCATGGTCTTCTCCTTATCCTCCAATTTTATAGAAATAGTAGTAGCAAAACACAGGAAAGTCAACAATGTATGTCAACAATCTAATAAAAACATTAGCGTATCTTATAATTATCAGGCATGCCCATTGATATTGCAAAGCGGGCTTGCGAAATATCGCTTCCATCATCCTTCATCTGCGCAAATGCTCCACAGGTGGAGCTCATGTTGATCAAATTGCTGTAGGACTGGCCTGCTAGCTCTTTTGATTGAAAGCCATCTATCAGCTTGGCATACATCCAGTGCCAAGGGGTGATTTGGTCTGCATAGACTGTTTCGCCATTTATACTGAATGACTCCAGCTGTGGCGCATCAAAATGGTATATACTAAGCATCTCAGGCAGGAAAATTCGCAATTCAGCAGCAAGGCACTTGTCATTCTTGGCTATATGCAATATTTTATCCTCTAGCTCAATTTGCGCTTCGCTTTCGTCTTCGTCCTCATCAGCAAAGAGATCATTAATATCGTATTCACCAAATAGCTTGGCTGTAGCAATAGTCATGGCCTCGATTTCTTCTCTGCTATACGGGTATGGGTTTTGCGGATTTTTTTGTGAGAGAAAATAAAATTGCTTTTGCGAATGCAGGCTGTCAGTCTTCCAAGAATGCACATAATCTTGCAACATGGCTGATAGCTCTGTGCTTGCCACATCATTGATGCGCACTTCGCATATTATTTTGCCATTTGGCTGCTTGCAGGTGTAAATTTTAATGTAATAAAGCGGCTTATTGCCGATATGCAAGGCAAGCTGCTCGCTAATCATAGGCAGATAGCCCTTCTTGCAATCTAATGGCGGCTCGCCCATGAATACCAAGTCGCTTTCCACCACGTCCCATTGCCGAGCCTCGCCAGCAAAGACTGTGCTGAATTGGCCATTTGGTAAGCAAGGCATATCAGAGCTTTCGCCTGCCAAATATTCAAGCGTGGTGCTATATATACCAGCAAAGAAGCTTTTGCTAGCATTCTCAAGTGCATCATCAAGGTTATCACCAAGCGCAGCAGCTGTTTCAAAAAGCGCATCTTCAAAAGAAGGGTGATCAAGCCAAAAATATACCACGGCAATCGCGTTTTGATCGTCTTTAGACTCTTCCGCCTGCGCCACCTCCACATGCACCAATAAGCCAGCACTTAGCACAATAAGGTTATCATCCTTAATTTCCGCACCCTCAGTCTGCGCTTTCAATGCTGCCAAAACTTTTGCAACGTTTTCCATATGAATACTCCTTTGTTTATTTTTGTTAAAAAATCTTCGCGCGAAGAAAGGCTGAGTGCACGACCCTGCCTGAGGGCAGGCGCACGGCTCCAGCACTCAGCCTTGCAGAACTCAGAGGCGCACAACCCGAAACCCAAGATCAGCGTACCTATAGGACGGATAGTCGTAATACCGAGACGCCGAACGCAGGAACTGCGCGGTAGCGCCCCACGAGCCACCACGCTCCACGCGGTAAGCGCCCGAAACCGCCCCTGTGGGATCAACCTGCGCATTACCAGTGTAGCTGCTATACCAGTCCCAAACCCACTCCCATACATTGCCGCTCATATCATAAATGCCTAGTTGGTTAGGCGCTTTCGTACCAACTGGATGAGTAGTGCTGTCACTGTTATCGTAATACCAGCCCACTTCGTCCACATTATTGCTACCTGCATATGTGTATGTATGCAAGGTGTTGTTGCCGCCTGTTGCGGCATATTCCCACTCTGCCTCTGTAGGCAGGCGGTAGCCATTGGCCTGCATATTCATCACTATATCATCACCACTCCCGCTATACACAGGCTGCAAGCCTTCTTTCACGCTGCGCCTATTGCAATATTCAATGGCATCATACCAGCTCACTTGCTCCACTGGCAGATTATCACCCTCGAAATAGCTAGGGTTATTGCCCATCACGGCCACCCACTCCGCTTGAGTGATTTCATACTTGCTCATATAGAATGTGCTCACTGTCACCTTATGCGTAGGCTTTTCATCATCATAAGCTTCGTCACTATTACTACCCATATTGAATGTGCCGCCTTCCACGCGCACCATACCAGCTGGCGCCGACTGATTATTGGTCGCTGTGTTATCAGACACCACACTTGAGCATGCAAATAAAAGCAAACAAAGCATTAGCCAAACAGACAATCGCATAAAACTACCCTTGTTGAATATTATATTATAGGAATCACTGATTTAATAATTAAAGATCGACAGTTTTTCCAATAGCGTTTATACTGTGCATAGTTGATTTTATAGACAGGGGCATGATTATGGGACAAGGCACTTTTAGTGATTTAGA
>JAITWL010000179.1 GCA_031285285.1 Deferribacteraceae bacterium
TGTTCCCACACTGGATTTATTCTGGATTGCGGCTCAAGGCCGCAATGACGTGTGCTGTCACCTCCTGCGAAGCGAATGGGTCTTGGCATTTCATGACAAGTCTAATGACGGAATTATGGGAACTTTAATTTAGAATTGGAATTAATTGGTAATGTCTCCACACTGGATTTATTCTGGATTGCGGCTCAAGGCCGCAATGACGTGTGCTATCACCTGAGCGAAGCGACTGGGTCTTGGCATTCGAGGTCATTCGAACATTTTATGACTATGAAAAAAATGGCGTAATGTGAGTATCTTTTGAACTTGAGTATCTTTTGAACTTGACTTCTGATTGCTTATGCGCTAGTTAAAGGAATGGACACAGATAATTTTTTGAAGTGGACAAAAAAATATAATTTCAGCACTTTTGATAATATTCTAAAAATGGATATTTCAGAAATTATAGACATGCCAATAGATGAGCAAGATTTTTTAATGGACTTTTTGCTGAAGTTTAGAGAAGTCGATAAGGTGAGGCCTGAAACTTTGGGCAAGGCTTCTAAATTAGCAACTACAATCAGCAACGCAATGATGTTTGGTATAAAATCAAAAACGTGATCTTGCAGCAATCAGCCTTTAACTACGCATTATAACTTATCGCATTTAATATTGTCGCAATGGGCGAGCAGTTCGCTCGCCCTTACGGTATGCAATTATTTCACAAAATTAGGATAATTTACCCCAGGCTCCGCTTTAAAGCCTGTAAACTCCCTCAGCTCAGATATAGTCATAAAGCCATAGCCTCTCATGCGAAGCTCATGCACTATCTCAGGCAGTGCTTGGCTGGTGTTGGTCTGCATCAGCTGGTTATGACCAACATAGATTTGGCCATTCATCAACGCATCGCCGCCAGTGGCTGTGAGTATGCGATTCACTAAAAATGAGGCTGAATTATCAAGGTTCCAATCGTTAGTGGCTAGGCCGCGCAGGTTAGTCAAGCCCAGCTCGCCAGCTATTTTCAGTGAATTTGCGCCGTGGCTAGCGTATGGAACGCGTATCCATGTAGGTGTTTTGCCTGTCATCTCTTTTAGAAGCTCTTGGTTTCTAGTGAAATCTGCCTTGGTGACAGCAAGATCGGCTGTGTCATCATAGCGCTCATGCTGCCAAGCGTGGTTATTCACCTCATGGCCTCCTGCCAGTATTCTATCAAGCATAGCCTTGCGCTCAGGCTTGGTCTTCGCTTGCTCAAGATTGATGCCAGAAGCAAAGAATGTCACATGGATTTGCAGAGCTTCGATTGCATCCATAAAGCCGTCCATATCGGATAGATATAGATCGTCATAGCTCAACGCGACAAATTTTGTTGGCCTTGGGTAAGGTGTCACTTTCACTGTTTTGCCAAATGTCTTAGTCAGCACATTTGAGCCAGCAGCATGGGTTACAGTCGCATCAGCTTCGCTACCTGTAGGTGTGAATATGCGAAACCAATTTTCAGGCACGCCAGCAAGCGTCCAACCTGCTTTTGGGGTGAGTGTGATAGTCGCAGTGTAAGCTGTATCTGGCTGGAAGGTCTCATGATCTGGTGACCATGCCACCACGCCAGTGTATTGGCCAGATGTGGTGATCTCGCGTATAGGCTTGTTGCCAGTGCGCGGAGGCAGGATATCCATCACATTGCGTGAGTTGATAGCTACATCTTCGTATTTGCCATCGCCTTCAAGATAGATTCTCTTGATTTTCACAGTTTTGCCGAAGGCTGGCAGGCCGCCAACGCCACGCAATCTCTGCAGATCCCAGTTCAGCGCATCCATGCCAACCATAGTGCCATCGTTTTCGTTAGTTTTAGCAGCCATACGGATAGTGGCTGTGTGATTTTCGCTGACCCAAGCTGCATCTTGGTCGATACGGAAACGCGCAATAGCTCCAAACCATGCGTCTGGAGCTTCATCCAGTTCCATAACTATAGCATCATAGCCCCTCATATCAACGAGATTTTCAAATACGAAGCGAAAAGCCACGTTTTTGCTTGTTTCAACGCCATTAGTAAGGACAATCATGCCATCTTCATAAACGCAGGTCGAACTACCGCCTGGTGTGTGAAAAGTGATCTCGCCAAGCTGAGCTGCCCATGTGCCATTCTCAAATAGCACCACCTGATTGCTAGCTGTGTCGCTCGCTTGCTCAGCCCCGCCACCAAATACGCAGCCGCAGGCAGCCAAGGCAAGCAAAAGTACAGTAATTTTTTTGATCATTTACGAATACCCCCATGTAATTGTAATACCTGATATTAACATTTGATTATATAAACAACAAGTAAATTATTTTATAAAGTCTAGCTTTCCTTAGCCCTATGCGTCATCCCAAGAAGCCCGCCTATGCACATGATGATGCTTCCCACCCATATCCATGATAATAGTGGCTGGAAGATGGCTGTCAGCTGAATCATATTCTTGCTAAGGTCATAGCCATTTAATATTACATATAGGTCGCCTTTAAGCATGGAATTGTAAGCTACTTCGCCAAAGACCTGATCAGGGCGGTTAGCATATTCGCGTATCTCAGGATACATCTTTGTTAGCTCGCTATCGCCGCGCATCACTTGTATTGGCACATAGTTTGAATAGTAGTTTGCTTCTTCACTATGGCGCACAGTATCCACATTTAGTGTGTATTCTTCAAAGGTGAATGATGTGCCTGGTGCGACTGTCATGGCCAGCTCTCTATTATAGTTGCCTGAGAAAATCACCCCAAAGGCCGTGATCGCAAGCCCGATATGCACTATCACCACGCCTGCCATACGCCTATTCTTGATAAACACCTTCACTCCGCCATTCTTCACCATCCGAACGCTTAAAAGCAGGAATGAAAAAAGCGCTGTGGCGGCAGTGAGTGTCAATATGAGCGATGCCAACCGCTTGTGGCCTGTCACGATTGCAAAGATAGTGACAGCCAGCGCACAGATAAATATAGGCAGGTAGGTCTTCATCAGCTTGCCAGCTTGCATCTGCCCAAAAGACATCATTGGCGCAAGCCCTGCCAAGAGAAATATCGCTATAAAAAATGGCGTCGATACAAGATTATAGCTTGATTGCTGCACCGATATTTTATCACTCAGCAGCATCTCTGAAAGCACTGGAAGCATTGTGTAAAAAATCAGTGCTAGTGTCAGCGCCACAAAGCAGAGTATTGATAGGAAGAAGATGCCTTCACGCGAGATAAAATTAAAATCGGCAGGGTCTTTCAGAGTCTCGCGATTATTAAACATGCTTACTAGGAATATTGCTGCACTGATAAAGATAAATAACAGGAAGAATATGCCAAGCGCCGACTTGCCAAATGAATGCACAGAATCAGTCATGATGCCTGAGCGCGTGAGGTAAGTGCCAAATATTGTGAGCTCGAATGTAATCAGCGCCAGCAGATAAGCCCATGATTTAAGCCGCAGCTTGCGCTCGTAGATGACAGCCGCATGCAAAAGTGCTGTGCCTGTGATCCATGGAAATAGCGAGGCATTCTCCACAGGGTCCCAAGCCCAATAGCCGCCCCAGCCAAGCTCCACATAGGCCCACCATGCCCCAAGCACTATGCCAGCAGTCAAGAGCACCCATGCAAAGAGCGACCAAGAGCGGGAAGTCTTCACCCAGTAGGCCGATGTATCATGCGTGGCCGAAGAGGCAAACGCATGGGCGAATGGGATGACATAGGCCACGAAGCCGATATATAGCAGCGGCGGATGGATGATCATACCTGGATTTTGCAGCATAGGGTTCATGCCATTGCCATCGGGCGGAAATAGCCCATAGGGATTCACTTCAAATGGGTTAGTCACGAAAGTGCAGAGAAATAATATAAATGTGGCATTAAATAGCCCCATTATGAGCATATAAGAATTATAAAGCTTGCCGTGCTTACGCATACGATAGACTTCGATAGCGATAAAAATCGACGCAAGCCAAGCCCAGAAGAGCAGCGAGCCAGCCTGACCGCCCCAAAGCGCTGTCAATTTGTAGAGT
>JAITWL010000187.1 GCA_031285285.1 Deferribacteraceae bacterium
TGACGAAGCGAAAGAAGAGCTAGAAGAAGTGGTGGAATTCCTCAAAGATGCACAAAAATTCCAGAAGCTTGGCGGTAAAATCCCGAAAGGTGTGTTGCTTGTGGGTTCTCCAGGTACAGGGAAAACCTTGCTTGCAAAAGCCGTTGCTGGCGAGGCTGGCGTGGCTTTCTTTTCTATAAGTGGTTCTGACTTTGTGGAAATGTTTGTGGGCGTAGGCGCTGCGCGTATTCGTGACTTATTTGAGCAGGGCAAAAAAAATGCCCCTTGCATTATATTTATGGATGAAATTGACGCTGTCGGCCGCCATCGCGGTGCTGGTCTTGGCGGCGGGCATGATGAACGCGAGCAGACGCTCAATGCGCTGCTGGTGGAGATGGATGGCTTTGAATCTACTCAAGGCGTTATCCTGATTGCGGCTACGAATAGACCAGATGTGCTTGATCCTGCATTGCTACGTCCTGGCCGTTTCGATCGGCAAGTGGTGGTGCCACTGCCAGATGTGAAAGGGCGGAGGCAGATTCTAGCAGTTCATGCTGCAAAAGTACCACTGGCTGATGATGCAGATTTAGACATTATCGCAAAAGGTACACCAGGCTTCTCTGGTGCGTCACTAGCGAACCTTGTCAATGAAGCAGCGCTACATGCTGCACGTGAAAATAAAGAGCAAGTCCATCACGCTGATTTTGAGGAAGCAAGAGATAAGGTCTATATGGGTAAAGCCCTCCGTAGCAAAGTGATCACAGAGGCTGAAAAGCGTAAGATTGCTTTCCATGAGGCTGGGCATGCCATTGTTGGCAAAATGACTAAACATGCTGATCTTGTGCATAAAGTGACCATCATTCCGCGTGGTAGAGCACTAGGGATCACTTGGAGTCTTCCACAAGACAACATATATATACAATCAAAGGATAAGTTTCTTGATAGCATGGCAATGGCAATGGGTGGGCGCGCTGCTGAAGAGATTATATTTGGTGAGCTTAGCACAGGTGCGAGTGGTGATATAGAGCATGTCACTAATAATGCTCGCAATATGGTGACAGTATATGGCATGAGCGAAAAGGTAGGCCCTGTACTATATGGCAAGCGCGAGGGCTCAATATTCTTAGGTAAAGAGATAACATCCGCTAAAGATTATAGCGAAAAGACTGCGCAATTGATTGACGCAGAGGTTCATGATATCATAGTGTCTTGCTATGAGCGTGCAACAAGCATCCTGCAAGGTAACCGAGCTTTGCTTGACGCGATGGCACAAATGCTCATAGATGAAGAAACAATCGATATGAAAGATGTGGATAACCTTATTGAACAATATGCTACAGACGAGTGGAAAGCTGTTGCTGCGTCAAATGTAAATCTGATCCAGCTAAAGGAAGATCAAGCTAAAACTGATGCCAAGCTAGCAGAGCAAGAAGAGCAAGAAGAAGAACCAGCAGACACCACTAACGACGATGAAAGCAAGTAAATGGCAACTAACACGCATCACAGGCACAGAGGCGCGCCTGCATGAGCAGATCAAGGGCATAGGTGCAGAAAGCTATGCCCTGCGCATGTATGACAAAGGCTGTGGCTTCGCAGCCCGTGTGGTTGGGCTAAGCTGCCCTGCTGCCAATATATTAAAGCAGGAGGCGCTGGCTTCTGGCGCTGATGCGATAGTGGCGCGTGGCGTGATCAATTGCTCTATTGAGCGTTCTGATGCGCTAATCGTTGGAGCTGAGCATAGTGTGCGCATATTGGCGGTGCGGCTTGCGCGGCAGCAATTTGGCCTTGCTATGCTGGGGCGTCAGCTGGAGCAAATGCTTGATGGGGCGACCGCTGCAGGTATACAAATCAAAGGAGACCTACTACCACTTGATAAAACATATGTGATGGGTATACTTAATATCACGCCTGATTCATTCAGCGATGGCGGCAAATATATGACTGTGCCAGCTGCCTTGGCTAGAGCCAAGCAGATAATTGATGAAGGCGCGACGTTTATTGATATCGGCGCTGTATCTACACGCCCCGATTTTACGCCACCATCGGAAGATGAAGAATGTAGCCGCCTTGAGCCTGTGATAGAGGCTGTGGCAAAGCTTGCTGCTGATAATGGTCTCTATCTATCGCTTGATAGCTGGCGTATTGCTGTGATTGAAAAATACATACATCTTGTAGATCTTATAAATGATCAAAATGGCAAAGCCGATAGTGGCCTTGCAGCCTTAGCTGCGGCCAATAACTGCGCCTATTGCATCATGGCAAGCGATAGCAATCCAGCAGATTCGCTATATCATGAAGCACAAAATGCTGAGAAAGCAGGACTAACACCTGAACAGATTATCCTAGACCCCGGATTTGGCTTTGGCAAAGATGTTGCTGGCAACTATGCTTCATTAAGACAACTGCCAGAGCTTGCTTCGCTTGGTTACCCAGTGCTTGTTGGCGTTTCACGCAAATCAATGATCAAGGCTGCAGTTGGCCACGAGCCAGAGGGGCGCATATATGGCAGCATAGCGGCGGAAACACTTGCGGCAGTCAATGGAGCGCATATCATCCGCACACATGCCGTGGCAGCCTGTGTGGATGCAATGAATGTGGTGCAATGGTATAAAAATATCTAATGAAACAAATAGTATATATTTTACTAATCTTAATCATGCTCACAGCTTGTGCAAAAACACAGACATTCTATTTTAATTCAAATGTGCCTGACGTGTGGGTGGCTACCAGTGAGGATAATGGCTGTTTCACGCCATGCAAGCTTAGTGTTGATTTTAACCCAGAGGATTCGGAATCCGCAGAGATCCATGTTGGTAATGATTTGTCTTTTGAGGCAGATGCCTATGTTTATGATGATAATGATGATCTTTTGCACCGTGATGATTTTGATGCTAAAAAACCTCGCAGAATGGGTTCTATTATTGATAGCGAACTCAGGGATATGATAGAATATAGCATTGTGATTCCTATATACCTGCCGTTCGGCACTAGCACCACCTCTAGCATTACTATTGAGATAGCAACAATCAGGCCATCTGTCACGACCACTGATTTATCTTCTGGTGGCAATGGGATTTCGTATGTATTCACACCAATTTATTATGATACCAACTCATTTTATATCTATGTGGGCGAGCTAAACACATATACCTTTGGCAATTATGAAGTGGTTGGCTATGCTTTGGGTAATTTTGAGCCAATGCGGCAAGAGTTATTCGCTACTGAGCAGCCTTATATCTCTGCATTTGCGGAGTTGTCTGCTTTGACAAATATTGCAATTCAGGAGCTCTTGCTAGCAAGCGAAGATGCTCTGGACTTTTTAGATATGGTTACAGCAGAAAAGCTCAAAATGATTATGGGAAGCGACCTTGATGAGCAAGAAAAAGTAGAAAATGTTGCCAAATTTTTAAGTCTAAAAGAGCGTATGGTGCAACACTATTATAATTATGCAGCAAAACAAGGCGAGGATTTTGTAAGCCTCATCATGCAATACTTGAAAGATGAAACTAGAGTTGCCCACAAAGAGCAGGTTCTACCTCCAGCAAGCGATGCTTGGATTGAGATTAGCCATACTGAAATCAAAGAAATAGGGGTAAATCCTGCATATCCACTCAATGGCAACTATAGGCTGATGGATGATGGCACACTGACTGGCATATGGACGCCCATAGGTGAGCCGCGCCAATCAGGTGAAGCTCAATTTATGGGTTCACAGCCATTCATGGGCAAATTTGATGGCAATGGGCACACTATCAAAATTGAGCAGATGAATGAAACATCGTTAAACAATGGCTTATTTGGCATAGTGGACAATGCTGTTATTGAAAATTTAACAATTGAGCTGGCTACACAAAATCTTATCTACAAGCCAGAACACAGCACACACTATAGGAATATGTATATTGGCGCTCTTGCTGGCGAAATTCAACGCTCAGTCATAAGCAATATCCATATAATTGGTCAAGGATTCACATTTAATGTAAAAAATATAGATTATGATGTAGGCGGGCTTGCTGGGCAAGTGTATGAAAGCAAGATAAGCAGAATATCTGTCAAGCAAGATATAATAGATACTACAGATGATGATTACAGCTATGGCAGTATTGGCGGCCTTGTGGGGACATCTTTGAGTGGCGATTTTGAAAATTCATTTCACCAAGGCGCTCTAAAGACAGAACACAGCGCAGGTGGCCTTATTGGCAGTAAAATTAGAACAGGGACAACTGTTCGCAATTCCTATCATGCTGGTGCTGTTGCTGGCTACTCTGCTGGAGGTTTGGTTGGTGGCGATTGTCAGAATGCTAGCAGCTCCATTGCTATTGATGCACAGGGCAATGGCAAAGTTTTCATAGGAAGCTGTGAGCCGATCAAAGATAATCTTAGCCCAAGCGAAACGACGCAGCAGAGCACTTATACAAGCGAGCCATTAAATTGGGATTTTGAAAATATCTGGCAAATGGGCAAGCAATACCCAGAGCTTAGATGATCCACTACAGTAGTGCAGCTGTATAAGTTTTGATACATCAATAAAATTTTCTTGTTTCTCTTTTGTAAAATTCGATATACAATCAACTTGTATACAAATTAACAGAGAGGTAGAAAAGCATGAAGATGAAGCGATTTATTGCGGCTGTTGCAATTTTAGCAATGGCTGGTTGCGTGTCCTTTGGCGGCTCAGGCTCTGGCAAGAAAGAAACAAAAACCACTGATGGGCACATAATTGTGACACAATCAGGCGGGCCTACATTGGGCTATAGCCCTGATTCAGGTGTCAAAATACTAGATGTTGATGGCAAGGCGTTTAAAGATTTGAATAAGAATGGCAGTCTCGATCCTTACGAAGACTGGCGTCTTTCGGCTGATGAGCGTGCAAAAGACCTTGCTAGCAAGCTTACAAAAGAAGAGATTGCTGGCCTCATGCTCTATAGCGCGCATCAGGCAGTGAAAGGCTCTGAGCTATCAGAGGCTCAGGTGAAATTTCTCACAGAAGATAATGTTCGCGCTGTGCTTTTGACAACAGTATCTTCCAAGGCTGATGCTGCTAAATGGAACAACGCGGCTCAAGCTTTGGTAGAAAAGATTGGCAAAGGCGTACCTATAAATGCATCAAGTGATCCACGTCATGCAGCCTCTTCTGGCGAGGCATATAGCGCAGGTGTGGGTGATATATCCACATGGCCGCCTAATCTTGGGCTTGCGGCAACATTTGATCCCGCGATAGTGCGTCAGTTTGGCGAGATCGCCTCTCAAGAATACCGCGCACTAGGCATCTCCACGGCTCTATCTCCGCAGATTGACTTAGCCACTGAGCCTCGTTGGTTGCGCGTGTCTGGCACATTTGGTGAAGATGTCGGCCTAGCCACAGATATGGCTCGTGCCTATGTGGATGGCTTTCAGACAAGCGTTGCTGGCACTGATGGCTGGGGTTACACTAGCGTCAATGCAATGATCAAGCACTGGCCAGGTGATGGAGCAGGCGAAAACGGCCGCGAATCACACACATTTCCAGGCAAATACACAGTATATCCTGGCAACAACTACGAAGCACACTTTCGCCCATTCACAGAAGGCGGTTTGAAGCTTGATGGCCCTACTGGCAGCGCAAGCGCACTGATGTCTTCTTATTCCATCGCATTTAGCAAAGATGGTAAGTATGGCGAGCTTGTTGGCTCAGGCTATAGCAAGGCTAAGATCGATATACTCCGCAATCAGTATGGCTTTGATGGCGTCATTTGCACAGATTGGCTGATTGGTGGTGGCCCAATATCTGAAAACTACTCATTTGAGAAGAGCGGCTCTTTTCAGCCTACGATACCGCAAGTTTTCGCTGGTATGGGCATACCTTGGGGCATGGAATATGACAAAACTATGGCTGAGCGCTTTTATAAGATTCTCGAAAGCGGTCATGACCAATTTGGCGGCGTGAACACAGCTGTGCCAGTGCTAGCGGCCTATGAAATTGGCGTTAACACAATTGGCGAAGAGGCAATGCGTGCTCGTTTTGAAGAATCAGCTGTACGCCTTCTTAGAAATATCTTCCGTCCAGGGCTTTTTGAGAATCCTTATCTAGATTCAGCTGCTTCTGAAGCGCTTGTTGGCCGTGCAGACTTTATGCAAGCAGGCTATGATGCACAGCTGGCTTCGATTGTTATGCTAAAGAATCACAACAATATCATCAAAGCGGCTAGTGGCAAGAAGACAGTATATATCCCAATGAAATTTACACCAGCTGTGATGGGGCTCATTGCTGCTGAGCAGCGTATGGAAGAGGTGAAACCCGCAACTATAGCTCCAGCGGTGGACTTAGAAGCTGCGAGAAAGTATTTTAACGTGGTTACAGACACTGTGAACACTGTCGCAGGCGCTAAGCCAAAGGCTACAGATATTGTACGTCTGAAAGACTTCTCTGGTGTGGACTATGCAATAGTTGGTATCGGTAGCCCTGATTTTGGCGGCAATTTCGATAGCGACATCTTCCGCTTTGATAAGCTGAATAGAGATCCGAAGCGCGGCAAGATAGATAATGGCTACTATCCTATCCCGCTGCAATATCGTCCATACACAGCTGCTAATAATGCGCATAATTCCACATCTATATCCACTGATCCATACGAAGAGAAGGCATGGATAGCTGCTGGCGGCAAGCCAGGCACATCAAGAGCCTATGCTGGCAAGACAAGCGTAGCGCGTAACTCGTATGAGCTTGATTTGTTGCTAGATACCAAAAAAGCTATAGGCAACGTGCCTATGATCGTATTTGTGACAGCTAAGAATCCGCTTGTGTTTGCAGAATTTGAGGCTGCTGCAGCGGCGATATTTGTGAATTTTGGTGTGAGCGATCAGGCGATGATGGAAGTGGCCGCGGGTCAGTATGAGCCTAAGGGTTTGCTTCCTGTGCAGATGCCTAAGGATATGGCCGCAGTGGAAGCCAATCTTGAAGATGTGGCTGGTGAAATGGCTGTGCACCGCGACGTTGACGGCAATACATATGATTTTGCCTATGGGCTCAACTGGAGCGGCAAGATTAGCGACGCCCGCACAGAAAAATATGGTAGGAAATAGTCATCTGACTATGGTTTTATGAATACAGGCCAATTAGTATGGCCTATGGAGTTTTTATGGCTGATAATAAGCAAATTGCGAATGACGTACTCAAGGCCGTTGGCGGCAAAAAAAACATTGTGTCAGTGGTGCATTGCGCCACTAGACTGCGCTTTAAGCTACAAGATGAATCGATCCCTAATGATGATGCTATTAAGGCTATCGCAGGCGTGATTTCCGTTGTGCGAAGCGGCGGGCAGTATCAAGTGATAATTGGAAATAATGTTGGCGATGTGTATCTACATCTTTCGCCAATGGTTGGTAACAAAGGCGACACAGGTGGTCAACAGGCTAAAGGCAAGGAAAGCCCATTCGCAAAATTTCTTGATGTGATTGCAGCTATTTTTACGCCCTTTCTCGGCCTTATGGCTGGTGCAGGTATATTAAAGGGCTTGTATGCGCTTTTGACAGCCACAAAGATTATGGATCCTGCGAGTGCGACTGCTGTTATTGTTAATGCGGCTGGCGACGGCATATTCTTCTTCCTGCCAATGATTCTGGCAATCACGGCTGCTCGCAAGTTTAAAACAAGCGAATTCATTGCCCTTGCTGTGGCCGCTTTCTTGCTACACCCAAGCCTCGGTGGCCTTTTTATGATCCCTGGTGCGCTCGCTGCTGATGCTAAGTTCTTGGGCTTTATTCCAGTAGTGGCGATGACTTACTCTTCATCTGTTATCCCGATATTGTTTGCTGTGTTTATACAATCCCATGTGGAGCGTGCGTTCAATAGGATAATGCCTGAAGTGGTGCGCAACGTGCTGACTCCCGCTTGCACATTGCTAGTTATGTCAGTGTTGACGATACTTTTGGTCGGCCCTGCTGGCGCATATGTGGGTAAGGGGCTTGCTTTTGGTTACACTAGCCTTTATAACACTAGCTCAATACTTGCTGGTGCTATCATTGGCGGCTTCTGGCAGGTGCTTGTTATCTTTGGCCTACACTGGGCATTTGTGCCGCTTATGCTGGTCAACATATCAACACAAGGGCGCGACTATCTCGCTCCTGCTGTGTTTCCAGCGGTGCTTGCTCAATCTGGCGCAGCCTTTGCTGTGGCATTTAAAACTCGTAATAAATCCCTCAAGTCTATCGCTTTTTCGGCTGGCATCACTGCGATTTTTGGCATCACAGAGCCAGCGGTTTATGGCGTGACATTGCGCTTGAAAAAACCATTCTATGCGGCATGTATAGCTGGCGCTATCAGTGGCGCTTTGATAGGCGCATTTGGCTCAGTAGCCTATGCTTTTGGGCTTCCTAGCTTGCTTGCTATGCCACTTGTGTTGAATCCTTCTGGTATGGACACTGCCTTTATTATGTTTGCTGCTAGTGTCGTCCTTTCTTGGGTGCTTGCATTTGCGTTGACATTAATTCTTGGCTTTGAAGATATTCCAGAAACAGCTGCTGACAACACGCCCGCTGCTGCACCTGTGGTAGATGAAGGCATAGGCTTTGTATCTGATGGCTTCACTATCGCTAGCCCGCTTGTGGGCAAGGTGATGCCGCTTAAAGAGATCAAAGATGATGCCTTCGCTAGCGGCATGATGGGGCAAGGCATAGCTGTTGACCCTGTGAAA
>JAITWL010000223.1 GCA_031285285.1 Deferribacteraceae bacterium
TGTCTATATCAGGTGGGCTGAATGTCAGCGCCATATTCTGCGTGAAATCTAGCTGTTTTACGCCAGAATCGATTCGTTCTTCGCCGCAGCCTAGCGCGTATGCTATCGGCACACGCATATCAGGCAGCCCAAGCTGCGCCAACACTGCTCCATCCTTATATGATACCATCGAATGCACTATACTTTGTGGATGTATCACCACTGATAATTTATTGGGCTCAATATCAAAGAGATAGCGCGCCTCTATCAGCTCTAAGCCCTTATTCATCATAGTGGCTGAGTCCACGGTGATCTTCTGACCCATCGACCAATTTGGATTTGTGAGTGCATCTTTGATGGAAACCGTCTCCAGCGCCTCTTTTGGCAGGTCGCGAAATGCACCACCTGAGGCTGTGAGCACAAGACCCGCTATATCTTCCTTGCGGTGACCACACATGCACTGGAATAGCGCCGAATGCTCGCTATCCACAGGGATTATCATGCCGCCACTTTCTTTAATAGCTGCCATTACAAACTTTCCAGCTGACACTATGCATTCTTTATTGGCCAGCGCTAGCTTTATGCCTTTTTGCGCCAGCTTATAGGCCACAGCTATGATATCTGTGCCAGCGGCGGCCACTAGTGCCACATCAAGCTCTGTCTCATCAACAGCGCGTAGCAGTTCGCCCATGCCATTTTTGGTGAGTATAGTCCGCTTTGCACCTAGCTCTTTGCCTATCTGCTCAAGCGACACAGCATTGCTATGGGCTGTGATCAGCTGTATATCAAAGCGATCCGCATTGCGCTTGATCACATCCACCGTCTGCCTACCAACAGAGCCTGTCACGCCGATAATGGCAACATTAAGTTTTTTCATAGTAGCCTCATTTTGCAAAAGCATGAAAAATATCATCAACAATTGTTAATTGCTCTTTTGGCAAGGCATATAATTGTTGATCAAACAGTATGAGAGCGCCATTTTCTTGCACTGATAGATAGAGAGGATGATATGCAGTCGTATTATTGCCAAAAGTGAAATAGAAGGCATAGCTTGTGTTAAAGCCTTTCTTGTATAGATTTTCATCACTTATGCGAGGCCCATCATATTTAGCTGTGGCGAATGCCGCAATGAGCCGCTGTGTGGCATCATCAGGGATTGGCTCAATAGTTGGCACTTTATGCCAGTCATCTTTCAGCATAAAGCGGGTTGTTGCGCCCTCGGTTTGCAGACTTAGATTTTTTATACTTTTATCAGGCGCTGCTGCTACAGGCGTAGCTTGATATTTGCTGATAAAGCCCACGCCCAAGTGGCAGCCATGATAGTTTAAAGCTATTTGATAATGTGTAGCACCAGCTGCTGTCACCACCAATATTCTATTTTCAAAAGGACTCAAAAAATATCCAACAACATCAACAGCATAGTAGCTATGCGAAGCAAAGCCAGCACCGCCTAAATCCTTTCCCTTTGTTGTCCCATCCTCTGTCATCTGCATATATAGGCTATAGTAGTCGACAGCTGCGCCCTCTTCCTCTCCCAGATAGCTAATATCTAAAATTGGTTCATAGCTTTTGCCATCTTTTATTAAGGGGAATGGTTGCAGCGTAAATGTTGCTTTGCGAATATCATAGGTTTTTAAAGCCTGTGTTATCATAGCCTCGCGTTCATTATATAAATTCTGTATAATTTTATCTGCATCATCTGCATCATAGCTTTGAGGCCACATATCTGCATGATTTGTGATTGTGATAACAGCTTCATCTTTCACAGTGTCAAATATAACAAATGTGATTTTAAACTGATCTGCATCATCATGATAATCCTCAGAATAGGCCACCTTGCCATCAGGCGACCAACCCCACATGCGCAGCCTAGTATCGACGCCTAAATCATCTATGCGTGCAGGCAGAGTCAGCCCAGCAGCCCATATAAGCTGTGAGCTTAGCAGAAATATGGCTAACAAAAGTTTCAGCCTCATAAAACCTTACCCCCAAGCGCTTAGATACATATATAGCACTGGCGACGCCATCAGCAGCGCATCTACACGATCGTATATCCCGCCGTGGCCTGGCAACAGCTTACCAGAGTCTTTCACACCTGCGTCACGCTTGAGCATTGATTCAAAGAGATCGCCCAAGATACCAGCTATCACTAGGTCTATGGAGATAATGATCACTTTTGCCACATGCATAGGCGTGTTCGCTTCCAGCCAGAAATAATATGTGAATATCGCGCCACCCACGCCAAAGATTATGCCTGCGATAAAGCCCTCAAGGCTCTTTTTAGGGCTTACTTTTGGCACGAT
The DNA here is from genome assembly GCA_031285285.1 of Deferribacteraceae bacterium. Lineage (GTDB taxonomy): Bacteria > Chrysiogenota > Deferribacteres > Deferribacterales > JAISNW01 > JAITWL01. The sequence goes on from JAITWL010000223.1 coordinate 2,283, forward strand.
TTTATGTTTGCCGATCTTCGAGCCCACGATATAGGCCATGCCATCGGAGAGCCAGATGGTCACGAATATGAAGAGTATCCAGAATGAACCATCTTGAAACTGGCGGATGAGCCAGAGAAAAGACAAGAAGAATGGGAAAAATATTGCCCCAAATAGGTTTACAGCTATGAAGCGGATAGTGCCCTTATTTGGCTCAGCAGAGAAGAGCTTCAAGAGGAACACAAGGAAGATAAGCCCCACCAGCACAAAGCCCAGCATCATCCAAGTGTCGAAAGTGCTCGCTAGATGAATACCCGCGCTCGTATCAGATTCGCCAATGAAGGGATGGCCAAGGTAGAAGCATATTGGTATCAATACTGCCCCTGCATGTGAGGCTAGCTTGCTGACATCTTCGCCGCCAGCTATGAGCATGCGCATCAGCTCTCTGTTTCCAAAGATTATAGTGGCATAAAGCCCAATAGCAAAGGGGATAGTGTTATCCATAAAAAGAATCAGCAGCACCGCAGGGATTAGCACTGCTGCAACTAACATACGTTTTGCAAATTCACTCATTTATCGCATCCTATACAAATACATAATAAAAGTAATATCATGTTATCAGCAAGCAGTAAAGAGATGATATTTTTAAAACTATAAATTACATTGGCTCATTTACTTTACATTCAATTGTTATGTATGAATATGGATCTGCTCCATCTTTTAAGCTCCCATCTGCATTCCAGCAGTCAGTTATATCAGGATCAACTTTGATAATATTTTTGATACTGCCCACTGATCCATCTATCACAACTCCAGCAAAATTATCTTCATATGGCCCATAGCCAAACCATGCCATGCCGCCAGTACGGCTCATGCCAATTTCATACACTTCATCATCTATCTTCAGCTTAGTAATGCTAAAATCTATTGTTGTATAATAGTTAAAATTAAAATGACCCATCACTGGCAAATTTTGTGTAACATCATACCAACCATCATTGTCTATCTTATTGCCATCATAATCATTCCCAGCATTAGCATTGGAAATAAGTGTTATTGCATCAGCCTCTGCTGCAATATTAGATTTATCACGCGCTAGGTAATTAAAGTCAGTGATGTATAATGACACTTTAGCGTTAGAGCCAATAGCTTGAACCGATGCGGCATCATTAGTCACCTCAACAGATGTGCTTACTCCGCCACCCCCACCACCACCATCAGAACTGCAAGCCATAACCAAAAGACAAGCGCAGATTAACAAAATTATTTTTTTCATAAAATATCTCCATAAATAATTACATAGGCAACTCTACATTTGTATTGTTGCCTATTTTAACACGATTTTAACGAGTTATTTCGTATGAAAATTCCACTTGATTGTCGCCTTGTGCAGCAGCAAGTGAAGCCTGCATGTCATATTCCTCTACAGCCAGTTTTGTCTCAGAAAGCTCTTGGAAAGTATATTTCAGATATTGGCTTCCTGATGGCATACTTGGATCAAAAGTTATAGCTGTGTATTTGCCAGCTGATTCAGCAACAGGAGGAATGATGAACTCTATCCATTCATCACCACCACCATTACCATATTGTATAAATGGTGACAACACAAATATATAATTCTCGCCTTCAATGATTGCCTTCCATGTTCCAGTCCAAGCTGCTGGCAAACCATTAACTTGTGCGCTAGCTGTGCCAGTGATAGGCGTTATTTGTCCAAGGGTAACTTGCTGTGTGTTCTGCTGCCAATTGCCACCACCAGTGTCTTCGCTAATTGTCACCTCAGCCTCTTGCGCAGCTCCTGTTTCGTCAAGGCTACCTGTGATGGCATATACACGTGTGCTTGATGCAGCTGAAAGAGTAAATACACCAGTTTCAGAATTATATGTCCCTGCTAGATCAAATATAACGCTATCTTCTAACTTTCCTTGTAGTGCAAAAGTATTCACAGCTGCTGGATCAGCATAACCCAAAGTTGCTGACATATCAGATGTGGCAACAAATCGCCCACTGCCAAAAGTCCCACTCACCTCAACATCAAGCTCTTGCGGACCGCCGCCGCTACCACCGCCGCCTGAATTGCAGGCCATAACCAAGACACAAGCACAAACTAACAATAAAAACTTCTTCATAGTACCTCCTATAGTACAAAAATATTTAGCATGTGAATGTTCCAAAAGCTGGAACTTTAGCTGCATTATAATTAGTACATATACTAAATGATGTCAATTAAATTTAGCATAAGTACTATAGGTAAAGACTTTTAGTTGGTATATATTCGGTTATGAGCAGGAAGAGAACATACAATTCAGATTTATTACACATGGTGGGAAATAGGGTGCGTACTTTGCGCATTCAAAATGGGTTTTCGCAAGAGGAGCTTGCGCACCAATCAAATATACATGCCACCACTTTGTCGGAGCTTGAAAGTGGCAAGGCAAATATCACACTCATCACTTGCGAAAGCATAGCTATGGCACTGAATGTATCTGTATCTAGCTTATTTCCTGAAAATACAGCCAAAGAAGATGACGAAATTAGCCGCCTGATTGCAAGCATCCAAAAAATATTCACACATTGTGATATGAAAGAAAAAGCCAGATACATCCGCCTGATGAGATGCTTAACTGATAATTTTTTGTAAGTTGTGCAAGATTATATCCCATTGTCAAAACATCTTATCGGTTTTTATTTGTGCTTTAAGTGTGCGGATTTAAATGTGCAATCACAGAGCATGCTATGCAGTTGCTATTTCAGCCATTATATGCTAATACTTGGGCATGATGATTATCAATTGCCTAGTCTGCAAGCAAGGGGCTTGCTAAGTGTCACAAGATAAAATTGATTTACTTTCCCAACTCAACGAGAATCAGGCGGAGGCTGTGCAGGCTACCGAAGGGCCGCTCTTGGTGCTGGCTGGCGCTGGCGCTGGCAAGACACGCGTCATTACATATCGCATTGCCTATCTTATCCAAGAGTTAAATATTGCTCCTTGGAATATTATGGCTGTCACTTTCACCAACAAGGCTGCTGGCGAGATGAAATCGCGCCTAAATCAGCTGGTGGGCGCTCGTGCCAAAAAAGTGCAGATGGGCACTTTCCATAGTATCGGCCTGAATATCCTGCGCCGACATAGCGAAAAAACAGTCATAGGCGAGAGCTTTTCAGTGGTTGATCAGGATGATCGCCTTGGTATTGTAAAAAATATCGTGAAGCAACTGGGAATTGATGCCAAGAAATGGCCACCAAAGCACTATCTATCGCTGATTAGTGATTATAAAAATACAATCTTCTATGTGGAAAATCGCGTGCCAGAAGAGATGACCAACCGCCTTCCAGAGGTATTTCAGCTTTATGAAGAGGCACTGCGCGCGCAAAAGCTTATTGATTTTGATGATATGCTCTCGCTCAGCCTGAGACTCTTCTTGCAACACCCAGATGTGCGCGATGCCTACAGAGAGCTTTGCAAATACATACTTGTGGATGAATATCAAGACACAAACGCAATCCAATTCGCCTTCTTGAAAGAGTTATCAGGCGATAGCGGTAATATATGCGTGGTTGGCGACGATGACCAGTC
>JAITWL010000002.1 GCA_031285285.1 Deferribacteraceae bacterium
TGGGACATCAATTTTTACAACTCACCTTTTTTGCTGTGCAATCACGATTTTATTAACATCATTGCGCAAACGATATTGTCGGCTTTTATTTTCGCCTCATTTGTAAGCCATTCACGTTCGTTAAAAGACTGTTCTAGTAGTTTTAAAAATGCAGCCTCATTAGAAGTGAGTTTATCGGCAAGTTATCGGCAACATTTATCGGCAAGTTATCGGTAACTATCTTGCTTATACAAGGCTGAGGGCTTTAGAATCGTGCAATGTCACTAATCTTCAAAATTCTTATAAATTATCCTACAGCTCTTCCCCATTAGATTCAATCACAGCCTTATACCAAGCAAATGATTTCTTCTTTATGCGCTTTGTGCTGCCATTGCCGTTGTCGTCGATATCCACATAGATAAAGCCATAGCGCTTGGACATTTCCGAAGTGCCTGATGACACTATATCTATTGATGACCAAGTGGTGTAGCCTATCAAATCGACTCCATCCAGCACGGCCTCTTTGGCTTGGGCGATATGCTGCCTGAGGTAGTCTATGCGGTAGTCATCCTCTATTTCACCTTTTGCGTTGATCTTATCTTCCGCCCCGAGGCCGTTTTCCACGATGAACATCGGCACGCCATAGCGCTCATGGAAGGTATTCAGCGTGTAGCGCAAGCCCTCTGGGTCGATTTGCCAGCCCCAAGCCGAGGCTTCAAGGTAAGGATTTTTGATAGATAGGCGCAGGTTGCCCTCTGTATGCTCGGCTGTCTCTTTCTTAGCGCTCGAAACACAAGACATATAATAGCTAAAGGCCAGATAATCCGCAGGGTTTGCTTTGAGCAGCTCTTTCTCGCCATCACGCCAAGTTATTTTGATATTATTTTCATCAAAGTAGCGTTCCATATAGCGTGGGTATTCGCCGCGGAGCTGCACATCTGTGAAAAAATAATTGTCATACCATTCATCCTTCATCATCTGGATAACATCTTCTGGCGCACAAGTGCCTGGATAGGATGTGAAGCGCGCTATCATGCAGCCCATCAGTGCTTGTGGGTGTTTTGCATGTAAATCTTTGGTGATTTGAGCCGCCGCCACAAATTGGTGGTGCACAGCTTGATAGCGATCTTGCAGATAATCCTGCGATTTATCCACGATAACGCCTGTGGACTTGAATGTGGAGAAACGCCCCGCATTGATTTCATTAAAAGAAATCCAGTATTTAACGCGCTTGCCATAGCGATCAAAGAGCACATTGGCGAAGCGGCAAAACATCTCAACTAGCCTATGATCAGCCCAGCCATTATACTTGGTGGCAAGATTCAGAGGCATCTCAAAGTGCGAAATCGTCACCAGCGGCTGCATATTATGCTTTTCAATTTCATCAAGTACTTTATCGTAGAATAGGAGGGCTTCTTCGTTAGGCGTGAGTTCTTCGCCTGTTGGGAAAATTCTACTCCATGCCATAGAGAAGCGAAACACCTTGAAGCCCATCTCGCCACATAGGGCTATATCTTCGGCATATCTATGGTAGAAATCAATGCCACGGCGCTTTGGGTAGTTTTTTGTGCCCGTGTCAGCCATAGCTTTTTCGATGGTTTCGCTTCTGATATTTCTATGCTTGGCCAAGTCCTGCCTATCAATATCCTTGCTATAAAAAGCTATATCCGACACCGCCCAGCCGCGGCCACCTTCGCCAAACCCGCCTTCCGCCTGACAGGCCGCTATAGCGCCGCCCCAGAGGAAGCCTTCTTTGAATCCCTTAATCATAAAATGCTCCTTAATCGTAATGTGCTCGACATTGAGCGATTTCCAAACAGCCATTATGTATGCGATATATAAGCCTATGGAAATCATCAATCCTGCGGCTCCAATATCCTTGCCATTCATGTTTAAGCGGTTCTGGTTTGCCTATACCTTCATACAGATTTCGCTCAATATCTTTAATTAATTGATTAATACGGCGCAAAATCTTTTTATCCTGCTCCTGCCAATACAGATAATCATCCCAAGCATGATCTGACCAAATTTTAATCATTATCAAGCTCAATCAATTCATGTTCTGTACCTTCGCCACGCTCAAGCTGTTGTATAGATTCGCGAAGCCTTGCTTGATTTTTGATACTGTTAAATGGATCATCGCTACCTGCAATTTCAAATGGTATTCGTTGCTCACGCAATACCATGCGCGCAAATATATTCACAGCTACAGACGTATTCATCCCCGCATCAGCACAAAATGCATCAAAGCGTCTTTTGATATCTTCGTCCATGCGTATGCTTAATGTTGTTTGTGCCATAAGTTCACCTCTCCACATAATATATGGATATTGTGTGACATTGTCAATATCATGTCACACAATGGATGTGTTACAACAGCGAAGCTGCGTCTTTATCCATAATCACGGTGATATTTGGGTGCAGCTTGAGTATTGATGCTGGGATATTGATATCAATCTCAGTTTTAAACCAAGTTTTCATAATCTCTGCCTTGCGTGTGCCATTGGCGATCAATATCAAGTGCCTTGCTGCCATAACGCTGGCTGGCCCCATAGTGACATATGTATCTGGGATATCATCCTCAGTTTCATAAAACTTTTTGATGCGCGATTTTATCCTATCATCGCAGGGTATGCTCACTGTGTACTGCGAAAAGCGCGTAGTGCCAGGCAGGTTGCCGCAATAGTGCCCATCTGTGCCTATGCCTAAAAGCATTGCATCAAGGCCGCCAGCATCTTTAATGCGCTTATCTTGAGTGCTGTAGTTTGTCTCATCCAATACATGAATCTGCTCTGCAGGTATCTGGGCTGGGGTGTAGAAATATTGCCGCAGATCGGTCATTGTGACACCTTCCTGCTTTTTCACCTTATGAGGAATCTCATCAAAATTATAGTAGTGGACATTTTTAAGATAATCCTTACCTTTAACCTCATCTATCATCATTTCATATAGACGCAGAGGCGTTGAGCCCGCTGTGATAGATAGATTCACCCTATCTTTTTTTAAAAACATATGCCCCAGCAGATTTTGCATGGCTATTTTGCTCATGTCATCATAATCTTTTGCAATAATAACTCTCATTTGAATACTCCTTTTTTGATTACACTCCATAATGTATGGTGGTTATGTTACACTGTCAACTGATAAGGAATACATTCATCAATCGGGCGGGCAAACCCCCCGCCCCTACAGCGTAATTCAGCTATTCCGTAATCACCATCGCCTTGTCAGCCACGCCCACTTTGCCGCTTGTTGCTACAGCTTCCACTGAGGCATAGTTGTCAGTGTTTGATATCAACATGATCACGCTTGCGGCAAGGCCTTCTTTCTCTATTCCAGCCCTATCAAAGCTTATCAACAGGTCTCCACGTTTCACAGGCCCAGGCTTGCAATGCGCAGTGAAATGGCGGCCTTCAAGGCTGACAGTGTCTACGCCTATATGTATCAACACCTCAGCGCCAGCATCGGTCACAATCGCCAGTGCATGCTTAGTGGGGAAGATGCTTGCTATAGTGCCATCTGCTGGGGCAAACACCTTGCCATCATCAGAATCTATCACAATAGCCTTGCCTAACATTTCGCTGGCGAAGGTGTCATCCTTCACATCTTTTATAGAAAACGCTGTGCCATTCACAGGGCTGTGCAGCGTGTGCTTTGTGCCTATAATTGAGCTTGCGGCTGGTACTGTTGACACCGCCGCCACTGCGCCATCCTCATCATGTAGCTTAAACATGCTCTTGCTTAAAAATACGGTGATCACGAAAGTAGCCACCACTGAGGCCAAAAAGCCTAAGAAAAAGCCAAAAGTGCCTTCGCCCAAATAGGCAGGCGTGCTCACTATGCTTGGCATAACAGCCGCATAGGCTCTTGCGCCAAATGTTGCACTGATCATGCCGCCTATGCCTGCGCCAAGGAATGTGCCAATTAGTGCTGCGCGATATTTGAAGATAACGCCATAGAGCGCAGGCTCTGTGATGCCCAAAAAGCCAGAGATAGTTGAGCCAGCGCTGATTTGCTTGGTGCTTTTATTCTTAGCCACAACATATATCGCCAAGGCTGCTGAGGCTTGAGCCATTGTGCTCATAAAATTCATTGCGCCGATGGTGCTAAAGCCATATGTGGATATCTGTTGCAGCGTGAGCGGCCTGATAGCGTGATGCATGCCTGCAAGCACTAAGAATGGTCGTGTGGACGCCACCACAAAGCCTGCTAGCCAAGGTGCAAAGCTGATAAGCTTATCGAGACCTATAGCCACGTATTCACCTATGTAATAGCCAATAGGGGCTATGCAAAACATAACAAATGGTATGGCGATAAGAAGTGTCAATGTGGGTGTGAAAATAATATTGAGCATGCTTGGCATACGATTTTCAAAAAAGCGGAATATAAAGCTCATTATCCATACGCCCAAGATGATAGGAAGCACCGAAGATGCATAATTAACCACGATTATGGGAACAAAACCCATAAACATGATGGTGTCCACACCGCTTGTTGCAAATGCTGGATACATTAGCGCGCCAGCTAGGGAGAGCGCCATATATTCGTTAGTTTTAAAACGCTTAGCCGCGCTGATAGCTAGCAGGAATGGGAAGAAATAAAACATACAATCGGACACTAGATTAAGTATCAGAAAGGTGCCGCCCTTGCCATCAATAATCCCTTGGGAAACCAAAAGGTAGACAAAACCTTTCAGCATACCACCACCAACGATTGGATAGAGGCTCGCGACCAAGATGCTGGAAAGTGTATCTAGCATTCTATTAATAAGGCTCTTTTTTTCTACAACTTCTGTAGTGGTGTCACCACCTTGCGCAAGGCTGGGATAAAGCGCCAACACTTCTTTATAGACCTTTGGCACTTCGCCGCCAATAATCACTTGAAATTGGCCGCCTTGCTCCTGCACGCCGATGATACCTTCAATTTTTTTAATTTCCTCGCCCTTGGCGATAGCATTATTTGCCAGCGTGAAGCGAAGCCTTGTGATACAATGTGTTACGCTGCGTATATTATCAACGCCGCCTACAAGCTCAATGATACTTTTTGCTTTTTCCTTAATAGTCATCCAAACCCCCTAAGGATAATATTTTAGATTTTCAGTGAGTATAGCTTATTGGCTGTGCTACAGTCAAGTACACATGGTTGCAATTTTTGAAAGATTTATGGGAACTAGAAGAAAAAAAGCCTCTCGGTTTGCGAGAGGCTTGGTAGATTATCTACGGTTGTAAGAAGAGCGACGCTCGCCTTGGCCTTTTTCGTTGGCCTCGCTAACGCGCAGGTTTCTGCCGCCGTAATCAGCATCGTTGAGTTCAGCGATTGCTTGTGCAGCAAGTGAGCTTTCCATCTCTACGAAGCCGAAACCTCTAGAGCGCTCAGTTTGCCTGTCGATAATAACTTTTGCCGAAGCAACTTCGCCAATACTAGCGAACAGATTGTGCAGATCTTCGTCAGTTGTGTTAAACGGAAGATTCCCTACGAACAGCTTTTTCATGTTTTCTCCTGAAAAATTATATTAAACTATCAATATTGACTTAATGATCTGATCGTGAACAAGATGACTTGGTTTTTGAACGGAAAATAAGTTAATCAATACTCGTCAATAAATATATATACTAATTAATAGAATGTAAAGCTTTATTTTTTTAATAAGTAAAATTATAAAATGCTTGACATTTGAGGCTTATTCCTTATATTCTCATGGACATTTCCTGATGGGAGGCATAATTATAATGCAAAAAAAAGAAGCGTACAACATAGCCATCGCTGGAGTGACTGGGGCTGTCGGCGAAACATTCATAAAAATCCTAGAAGAGCGCAATTTTCCTGTGGCAGAGTTTCGCGCACTGGCATCTAGCAGATCAGTGGGCAAAAAGGTGCAATTTCAAGGGAAAGAATACACTGTGCAAGAGCTTACGCATGATAGCTTTAATGGCATTGACATAGCGTTCTTTTCAGCTGGTGGAGATCGCAGCAAGGAGTTTGCTCCATCTGCCGTGAAAGCTGGCGCTGTGGTGGTGGATAATTCCTCTGCTTTCCGCATGGATCCTGCTGTGCCGCTGGTTGTGCCTGAGGTGAATCCTGAAGATGCCTTTAAACATAAGGGTATTATTGCTAACCCAAATTGTACTACCATTATAATGGTGGTGGCGCTAAAACCACTCCATGATCATTCAAAAATCAAGCGTGTGGTGGTGTCCACATATCAATCAGCATCTGGCGCAGGCGCTCAGGCCATGCAGGAGCTGATGGATCAAACCAAGGCTTGGACAAATGGCGATCCAATAAAGGTATCGGCCTTTGCTCACCAGCTCTTATTTAATGTCATCCCACATGTAGATGCGTTTGCAGATAGCGGCTACACTAAGGAAGAGCTAAAAATGTTTGATGAGACACGCAAAATCATGGGCGATAACAATATAAAAGTGAGCGCCACTTGCGTGCGCGTGCCAGTGCTTTCGGCGCACTCAGAGGCTGTAAGCATTGAAACAGAAACGCCTATATCTGCTGCACTTGCAAAAGAGCTATTGGGCAAGGCTAAAGGCGTGAAATTGGTGGATGATGTCTCCAATAAGCGCTATCCAATGCCATTAGAAGCATCTGGGCAAGACTTATGCTATGTGGGTAGGATTCGCGAAGATATATCTTGCGACAACGGGCTCACATTCTGGGTCTCTGGTGATCAATTGCGCAAAGGCGCAGCCACTAATGCTGTGCAGATAGCAGAAGTATTGATAGGTAAAAAATAAATAGCATATTTTGCATAAAATACCGCTTGTATTTCAGAATTGAGCTTGCGGGCTTTGTAATTTTGCTGTATATATTCAACATCATTTCACTTTGGAGGTAGTCTGTGAATAAGAAAGAGCTGATTGACAAAATCGCTGCGAAAGCTGGTGTGAAGAAAGTGGAGGCTGAGAAAATGCTATCTGCTTTTGAAGAATCAGTTATCGAATCGCTTCAGGGTGGCGATAAGGTCACTATGGTTGGTTTTGGTACATTTTCTGTAACTAACCGCAAGGCGCGGAAGGGGCGTAATCCGCAAACTGGTGGCGAAATAACTATCGCTGCTAGAAAATCCCCAAAATTTGTTGCAGGCAAAAACTTCAAAGAAGCTGTAACAAAATAAAGCTCTAAGCTAGCACTTTGCGTCCGCTACCCACGCAACCCCTTGTATAATGCTGTACGAGTAGGGGTGGGTAGTAGACACAAAGACTAGGCCATTTAAAATGGCGATCTGAACCCCCACAAGCCACGATTATGCAAATACCCCATTTTTACGTCTGTATTTTACTATAGGTAACCACATATTTAGCTATAGGTAACTGTAATTAGGCTATTTACTTTGCTGCCAAAATATTTTAACTTTTGTATTCAATTGATAATTTAGGAGCATAGTAATGGGCATTAACAAAGTGATTCTTTCTAGTAGAGAAATACATCTAAGTGAAGAAGAAGGTGACTTTTCGCTTTCAATAATCTCTAATGGCAAAAAAGTATATACACACCCTCTTGGCGAGTTATTGGAATATTCTCAGCATGAGCACGCTAGTCTTGAATTATCGTCTGATGGACAGTATCTGTTTATGTTTCATGAAATAACTCAATCTGGAGATAGCGTCTGTGTATTCAGCATTGGTGACACTTTAGAATATATAGATGGTGCAGTGTTTGGCCCATTTGTAGAGGAAATGCGCTACGATTACTCAGCAGATTGCTTGGTTGTTCTTACAGCAGAATGCGGTTGCGGCCTTGACAGCGGCTACTTTTGGAATGCAGGCTATGACCTTGATGATGAAGACGACTATGAAGAATATTTAGAACTTTTTGGGCAAGATGAAGATGACAATTCATTTATTGAATTTGGTTTTATCTATATTTTTGATCTCAAGACTAAGGCCTTTGCCAAGCATACAATCTGTGTATATCCTCCAGAGGATTGGGATACTGACGACTATGCATCAGAGGACGATCTTGATTTTGAAATTGATAATAACACCTTACATTTGGCAATGCCTTGGGGTGAAGAAAAACTCACGCTTCCTTTGAAAGATATTATTGTATTCAAGGTATAATTCCAATTCTAAATTAAAGTTTCCATAATTCCGTCATTAGACTTGTCATGAAACGAAAAAGTTGCGTCATTGCGGGCTTGACCCGCAATCTAGGATTAATCCAATGGGGGAATACGCAGGTGGAATTGTTCTTAATTGATAATGTT
>JAITWL010000123.1 GCA_031285285.1 Deferribacteraceae bacterium
AACATATGCTTTAGATCTTCCTCAAACAACCATAATCATTACAAAAAGACCTACAGGAGCAAGTATAACTGTATACCCTAATAAGTTGGGAAATTAAAAAATAGGAGAAAATTATGCCAAATTATCAATTAGACAAAGCCGCATTGAGCAAGTTTAAAGGGTGTGCGTTAAGCAGCACAAAACGTTGCAGACACTATGCAAATACGCGTATAAGCAGTTGCGCATTTGCTTAGTTTTTGTTTTAATGATGGCGATTATTTTTGACTTTTTAGGAGATGTTATGCGTTTATTATGTATTTTAGCTATTTGTATATTTGCTTCTGTTAATTTATTTGCGGCAGATTTGCTGCCGCTGACGGAAGATGGTTTTGGTGGGATAAAGTGGGGAGCAGAATATTCAAAAGAACTAGCTCAAAAAAATGGATTGGTACAATGCCTAGATATTGGTGATATTGTATCTTGTGTCAAAGAAAATGAACAACTAAAGGAATTGGCTGGGGCACCTATAAAAGTGGTATATGATTTTAAATATGGGAATTTTACTGGCGCTAGTATTACATTTAATGCACATCAGTGGCCAGCAATCGCAGGTGAGCTTACCAAAGTATATGGCAAATCAACAAATAAATATGGTGGTGTTGGGCATTCTAATAGTTTTAGATATTCCAATAACATATATGGAGCAGATGTAAATGGATTCTATGATGAGCTTGATAATCAAAGAATATATATATCCAAAGATATTATTAAAAGAAATACAGATCGTTTTGATAGAATGGCATTATCTACTTTTACAGCAGACGAGCGCAAAAGTTTAGAAGGTTTTTTGGGATTAAAATGGGGCATGACAGTTGTAGAAATACCACATAAATTAGTGCTGGTGAAGGATGACGTAGAAAAAGAGGAAAAAAAGTACATACAAAGTGACAATCTTTACTTTGGTTCTATCCCTGTAGAACATATAGAGTATACTTTCAAAAACAATAGACTTGTGTCAATGTGGATATATTCTAACCCACCTCGTTATTGGCTACACTCAGATCTTCTATCTATTTTTGTAGATATTATTGAGCTAAACTTTGGTAAAATGGAGATACTCGAATCAACTTATTTTTTGAATTTTCCTAAAACAGAAATATTTATTTATGAATATAGAGGAATCAATATAAGTGCACATGTCAAAAGCAACGTTTAAAGAGCAAACGCTCGTTAAATAGTAATACATACTTTAGGCTGAGCGTGAGCCTATCGTAATAGCATTAAATGCAGCAAAAACAGTGTCTCCATAGCCTTAATCAAAAAGAATAAAGCGACCCCTATAAAAGTCCCTTCGGTGGAAGGAGGTTAGCCTTAAATCATCGCCTGCAAGAAGCCACTACCTCGCTCCTTCTCGCTGAAGGGGACTTTTGGACATCTTACGGCATAGGTCTGCGCATCAATGTGACAGCAGACATGCGTGGGTCTTTGCCTTCATATATAATGCGATACACTTCTGTGCAGATTGGCATCTCTACGCCTTTCTCTCTTGCCACTAGGTACACGGCTTTGGCTGTAGCCACGCCTTCTGATACGGTATTGAGCGCCTTTGACACTTCTTCCACTGTGCGACCTTCGGCTAGGCGCTTGCCCATCTGCCTATTGCGGCTGCCATCGCCTGTGGCTGTGAGCACGAGGTCGCCAAGGCCAGCAAGCCCCATAAAGGTCTCATACTTAGCGCCATACACTTCCACGCCAAAGCGAGCGATCTCGGCTAGGCCGCGGGTGATAAGCGCTGCGCGGGCGTTATGCTCAAATTCTAAGCCATCGCTAATGCCTGTGGCCACTGCGATCACATTCTTCAATGCACCGCCGACTTCCAGCCCTACCATATCTGTGCAAGTGTACACACGGAAAACCTCGCTATTGAGGATCTCTTGCCAGCTTTCGGCATCTTCTATCTTATGTGATCCCACTTCCACCGATGTCGGCCAGCCGAGCGCCACTTCACGCGCGAATGATGGGCCTGATACCAGCGAAAATACAGCATCAAGCTCTTCTTCCAACACTTGCACCAAGAGTTTGCCAGTTTCGATTTCTATACCTTTTGACGCATTGAGAATATGCTTACCTTTGAGCACATCTTTATATTGGCGTATAGTGGCGCGGGAAAACTGAGTTGGCACAACCCAGATGAAGCGCTCAGCCTTGCATGAGGAGAGCTCGCTCATAGGCACAGCACGTAGATTGCGATGCAGAGTGATATTTGGTAAAAAAGCCGTATTGATATGTTTCTCATTGATATCTTTAACTACATCTGCTTCACGCATGTACATATCTACTGGATAGTCATTTGAAGCCACTAGTGTTGCAAGAGCCGTGCCCCATGCGCCACCGCCGATGACAGCAATTGTTTCTTTCATAATTTTACACTCCTTTTTTCGGTCATACTAATTTAACCTTATCAATTTGGTAATTTTATAATGTTTACCTTTATAAATCAACAACGAAAAAAGTCTTATAATTATGACCTAAAATTTTGAGACAAGCAGTTCAAATTTCCTTGCGTTCATCTCAATCCATGCTATGATTACAAATCAGCGTTCAAAGGGTATAAATTAATCGGAAGGAGTATTCAATATGGACATTTTAGAGCAGTTTCGTAATCAAGCCAAGCAGCTGCAGAAGACTATCGTCTTGCCAGAGGGCGGCGATGCGCGTATTCTCAATGCGGCAGAAGTTATCTGCAAAGAGAAGCTTGCAAAGCTCATCATTTTAGGCGATGTGAAGGCTATATCAGCTAAGCTGGCTGGCTTAGATGGCTACACAGCTATTGATCCTAAGGCTGATAGCCGCGCAGAAGAATTTGCTAAGACCTATTTCAAACTACGTGAAGGCAAAAAAGGCGCGGAAAGCATGGAAGAATCGCTGGCATTGATGCACAGCGAGTTATTCTTCGCCACTATGCTTGTGCGCGAAGGTATGGCCGATGGCTGCCTTGCAGGCATTGCCAACACTACCTCCGCAGTGTTACGCGCCGCACTTAGGACTATCAATAAAACCAGCGGTATCAAGACCATTTCATCTAACTTTATCATGGCTACACCTCGCAAAGATCTAGGTGCTGATGGCACTTTCCTATTTGCAGACTGTGCTGTTAATCCAGATCCAGATGCCGAGCAGCTTGCTGATATTGCAATACCAACAGCGGAAAACTGCCGACGCCTG
>JAITWL010000141.1 GCA_031285285.1 Deferribacteraceae bacterium
AATCCAGAATAAATCCAGTGGAGGTATTCCCCATTGGATTAATCCTAGATTGCGGGTCGAGCCCGCAATGACGAAGGATAAAGGCATATTTTATCAAGAATTGGAATTAGATACTATCGTAAGCTACGGCCACTAGTTACAGCCGCTATGAATAGCTCTGCACAGGCGCGGGCATCGGCTAAAGCATTGTGATGATGTGATAAATCTATGCCTAGCTGCCTGCAACAGGTTGCTAGCTGCGCATTTTCAAAAGCGCCACGCCATGTCAGCATTGTGCAATAAGTGTTAAATTCCATCTCGAGACCGTAGAAGCTTTGCAGGCAAGCTTGCAGGCAGCCGAGATCAAATTGCATATTATGCGCAACCAAGGTTTGCGCTTCGATAAAGTGCCGCCAGCGTGGATAGCTATCTGCAAATGATGGCGCATGCGCTGTCTGCGCTGGCTCAATACCATGTATGCCTGTGAAATCCTGCCTGATAAAGTTATTCGGCGGCTGGATAAGCCCGCAATATTCATCAATGATCACGCCATTCACCACTTTCACTAGCCCCACTTGGCAGACGGAATTGCGGTAGCCGCAAGCTGTTTCAAAATCAATAGCGGTGAAATTGAGTATAGGATTGATATCGCTAGCTTTAGACTTGCCATACGGGCTGCGTAGTACATTATCAATATAGGCTGCGCCAGCTGGATTGAGCCTATTGATAGCGCCATAAGCCTGAGTAGGCATGCGCAAGCCACTGCAATCAATATCAAACCACTTTGCCTTGATGCAAATCACATCATGATGGCTGCTTTCCAGCGGTTCAAAAGCTGCGATAATAGTGTCATCAGCCTTTTGCAAGTCATGATCTGCAAATATCGCCTCATCAGTGGCAAATAAATAAGCAGGCGGCGCAAGCACTTCTCCAATGAAGCTAACGCGCTCTATACCGCCCGCAACGATGATATCACCAGCCTTGATATGGCGCAAATCCTCAAGATAGCGAGTAGAGCCATCACCCCAGATATAGGGATAGCCTTGATGGAATAGAGATAGGTCGATGTAGCGTATGCCGATGCGATAATGATTCATGATTGCTGTCCTCCATGCATGCGGAAGATAGCAATCCAGAAGCCTGAGCGCTGGATTGCTACTTTGACCACCTTTACTTATTGCCTTCCACGGCATTCATTTTGCGGATGGTATTGTCCTCAATGTTGACCAAGATAGACAGCGTGATGCGGTCTTTGAAGCTATACCCAGTATTATCCAGCTCATAAAAGATGGTGGTGTCGTTGCGTGCAGTTTCCTTGAGCGTATGCCCTTTGTAGCCTACATTTTCAAATTTTGCACCTACTTTGTAAGTGCCAAATTCTGTGACTGATGCAGCAAAGCATAGTGAAATGCTAAATACCAAAAATACCAATGTGATCAAAAACTTTTTCATTTTATCATCTCCTTATTCTAAATTTTCACCAAAGCATTCAAAATAGCCATTGCCACAAATTCTATCCGTTTCTGCCGCTCTACTTCTGGCATATCATCAGGTAAGACTTCATGATAGATTTTCAAACCATCAGTGTTGTTATTATACATATTATTGTTGTATTCAAACAATTGATTTTGTTTTATATCTGCATAATTTGCAAATTGTGCATTCAGAATATCATTGATTTTGTCTCTATCTTTTGCTCCCACTAAAACTATATAAAAAGTTTTTTTATGATCACTTTGAGGTGTCTGCCAAAGATGCATTACGCCAAAGGGTTTTTGTTCGCTACAGATTGCAATGCTCAAAAGGCTCATCATTGAGCCTCTGGGCTGCCAAGTACTTGTCTTGGCCTTAGTTTTATCAAAAAACTCAAGGCAAGTTTTAGGTAAGTAGCTAGCTAAGTGTTTTGTTATACGATTGTTACTTCTGCGCAGCTCCATATCAAAGCCTATTTCGCGTGCTTGAGGTGCATCGCTTGCTGTGGTGGTGACAGATGAAAAGGCTAATAGTGCTCGCAATAGCGATAAGTCTTTTGCACCATTGCTTGCCACTTCGCAGAAAAACTCCATAAAATTGACAAGTTGCTGGACATCATAAGCAGTGCCCTCAAATGCTCGCTTTAAGTCAGCATTGTCATATGTCTCAGCTTTTTTTAATGATTGAAGCAGCTCTTCGCTTAGATTCCTTGATATGTGATTGTATAAAGGTTCATAGGCGCTCTGCATGCAGATGCAAGCAAATAGAATGCGCTGCATGGTGCTGATATCTGCGCCTGTTTTGCTGCCAGTCTCTATGAATACATCAGCTTTCTGAGCAACTAACGTCAGCAGCAAGAGGCAATTAAAAACTCGCTTGAGATTGCGCGGATTGAAGCCTATGGAATGCTCAATAAGCTCAGAATATAGGTCTATCTCAGCTTCTGTGGCATTTATATTGATAGTACTCAGAAGATTGCTGATATATTTATCAACATCATATTGTGTTACAGGCATTTTGAATGGTAGCTGAATGATCTTATCAAAAAAGCTCTTGCCTTTTAATTCGTGTATATCAGCACCTAGCTTTGCTTTTAACCCAAGTGAGACCACTTGATAATCGCAGGCCAAGATAAAGACGCAGCCACGCAAATCAAGAAAGAGCTTGAAGCTTTCTAAAAGCTCCACAGCCTTCGCAGGCTCAAGGCGGTCAAGATCGTCTATGAATACCACTATGCGGCTATTGCTGTCACCTTTGGCCAATGCTGCGTTGACCTGCTCTTGTAACTTTTCCTTCAGCGCGGCGATATCTTTGCTGGCATCATAGCCATTGTTATTATTTGGCTCTGTGAGTGCATCAGCCACTTTGCTAGCGGCTAGCGCAGCGCCACCAACCACGCCGCCAAGCCCAGACATAAAGCCAAGCGCGGCGCTACCTGCCAGCGATAGCCCCTGTTTCAAGCGATTGACAATCTCTTTGTCATTTTGAGCTGTGCCAAGCTTATCCATAAAGCAGGATATCAGATTGAGCGAAAGTTCATTTTGCATGCCAAATTGGGAATATTGCCAAGTGTTAAACCACACTATGGTATACTTATCTTGCAGCTCCGCCTTGATAAGATTCATCAAGCTTGTCTTGCCTGAGCCCCAATCGCCCTGCAGGGCGATTGTCATGGGAGTTTGGCAGTCTCTAGTGAATTCTGCCAGTGCTATGGCATATTTTCCTAAGCCAAGAAACTCGTTATCACTATTTTCAACAGGGGAATCGCTGATGCCTAGGTTAGTCATGGTGGAAGTCCTTTTATTTTTAATTTGCTCTCCGCAAGCCTATTGTATCAATAGTTTCAAACGTTTTTATGTCAAATGTACCTTCATATAACACATTGATTTCTTTGTCATATGGGGTTCCGCCATCTACTGCACCTAGGCCACTAGTAGTCAAAGCTCGTTGATTTGGTAAATATATACTTCCAGGAAGGATAGCCTCATTGCTAGGGTAAAATGTGTGAAAAACGTCGCCAGCATTGTCATAGGCATAAAATGGCATAATCACATCCATATCTCTTATTGATGTTTTATACATATTATTTGCCCCAACAATGAACCAACCACCTTTATAATATACGTTTGCTAGTAAGCCAAGATCCGAATGCCAAGTGTGCTCATTGTTTTTAGCATAAAACCACTTAGAATCTTGATATATTACTGTGCGCTTTTTTACTTCATATTTAAAAGTTGTTGAGACGCCCTCTTTGTTAACATAAAATATCTCCCAGACAAAACGATTAAGTTGTAGTAATATTGGGTTGATCAAATTATCTTGAATATCTTTATACAATTGATTGGATACAATATAGCCCTCATATACCCAATTATTTATCCAACGCACCACATAAAATATGCGTTCTCCATCAGATAGATCCATAGAGAGAGTAAGATCTGGAAGATCCTCTTCTGAATTCTCATCTATTGGTGTTGTTACTTTTTTTGCGCCTGCCTGCATCAATAAAACGTCTAATTCACCACTAGCCTTAAAATATAAATCTAGATCTATATAGTGGCCAACTCTCAAGGAAAATGGCACTCTCCCATTAGTCACCTCACCAAAGCCGACACCATTCACTTCCATCTTGATAGAATCTACAAAAGTTTTCGCAATTTCTTGTAATTTGGCTTTCTGTGCTATTTCTTGCTCTGCACTAGCCTTGGCATTGCTTATAATATCAGGGTTAATTTTTACTTCTGACTGTGCATGAACCATAGAACTGAAGAGCAAAAGCACAAGACATAATTTTAACAAGCTTTTCATTTTATTTTTTCCTTTGGTAACGCATAAATAAGCTACTGCTAGTTTGACAGTAGCTTTATACTTTCTACACGGCAAGCTCAATTAAGCTGATCTATCACCTTTTTTATTCCAATTTTTATCATATGTAGCAATCCGACTACCATTTCTTACAGAAATACTTAAACCTGCCACAGTTATAATATCGCCTATGGAATCCGAATTATCATCTATTTTTGCTCCACCATCATCATAAGTAACATATCTGCTGCCATTAGAAACAACAAAAAAATCAAGCCCGATTCCCATTAATTCTCCAATTGAAGATGAGACATCATCAATTTTTTTCCCATATTCATCAAAAATTTCATACCTACTGCCCTTTAATTGCACATCCGAAATTGACATAAAAATAGCCTCCTATAATTTTTGTTCTTTTGCTTGTAAAAATACCTACATCTTTGATGACTGAAAACCTGTCAGCATTGTCTCAACACGCTTTAGCTCAGCTATACAATGATTAAAATCTTGACTGAATACATTCTCAATTATTGCAACTGTTGATGTTGCTCCCCTTCTTAGATATGCTGGCTTAGCTAATGGCACTCCATATTTTTGTGCGCATTCGTTGAGTTCGCCATAAAGTGCATGCAAATTAGCCACCTTGCCAGTTTTTATCACTGCTTTTATACCTCTTTCAAAGGCATTCTCTATTTGAATGTATAGGCCATAACTATCGCATTGTGTATAGTGATACCATAGGCCCAAGAAGCCTCCTGACTGATT
>JAITWL010000150.1 GCA_031285285.1 Deferribacteraceae bacterium
GCTGTGCGGCAGCGAGCCACGAGCCCGTGATCTTCCCTACGGATACGATCTATGGCATAGGTGCACCGCTGGCGGATATTGAGGCGAATAAGCGCATATATGCGATAAAAGGTCGTAGCCTGACTCAGCCTATGCCCGTGCTCGTGGGGAGCTTTGAGCAGATGGCAAGCCTAGCCATATCAACAGCGGTATATCCATACACGGCGGTGCTTCCCGCTCGCCCAAAGGTGGATAGGCTCTACACACATAATGGCACAATAGCTATCCGCCTTGTGGATGGCTGGCTGGGCGCATTGCTGGAGGCGATAGGACCTGTGACGGCCACCAGCGTGAACCGCAGCGGCGAGGCAGCACTGCTAGAGCCAGAGGCTATAGAGGCAAGGTTTGCGGACGAGTGCAGATATATGCTCTGGGGCAAAGCTGGCAACAAAGCGTCCAAGATAGTTGACCATACGGGGATGACGGCGAGGGTGATTAGGGAATAGCGAAATAAGTTAATTTTGTCATCAACCCACTTCGTCATTACAAGAAACGAAGTGACGAAGCAATCCAGTGCTTATTATTGTCATCCTGAACGCAGTGAAGGATCTTGACCAAAACAAAGATGCCTATCAGTACAGCAAGATTCTTCGCATTCGCTCAGAATGACAAAAATTTAGGGGTCAGGAGTCATCATGGCTATAAACAAAAGCATAAAACTTGCCCTCTGCCTCATTTTTGCCTGTCTTTTCTCCGCATGTGGAGGCAAGACGCAGACGTTTTATTTTGACTCAAATATCAACGATGTTACAATATCTTCAGGCGACAACACAAGCTCCTGCGTTGCGCCATGCAAGCTTTCGCTAACGGTGAATGGCGGCCATAGCCAATTTTATCTAAGCCACCCAAAATACTTTAACCCAACAGACATCAAGGCGGATGCCTATTTCACTGATGGCAGAAGGTATCAATACAAAAAGGCGAAGTTTGAGACCGAACACATTTTCTTAAAAAATATACCTTCGCCTGGTTCGAGCAATGATATAGGGTTGCTAACACTTGCTCCACTGTTGTCCACTGGTTACACCACCGTGTATGTGCCACTTGCGCTTACGGCAGAGTCCAGCACGTATAGCTCAGATTCAACCCAGCTTGGTATGATTAACTATGACACAAACTCATATTACATCTACGTAAGCGATGGCAAGTCATATATTTTGGGAGATTATGAGTTTGTCAGCTATGCTCTGAAAAACTTTGAGACTATGCGTGCAGAGCTATTTATGGTAGAGCAGCCGTTCATAGAAGCATTTGTTGAGCTGTCAGACTTGCCAAACCTTGCTGAATTAGTGCAGGCAAGTAGCGATCCTATTGACTTTCTGGATTTGATCACACTGACTAAGCTTAAGCAGATTTTAGAAAGCGAATATGACTATGATTCAAGAAAAGATGAACATGATGCAAAAGTAGAGGCCATATCAGAATTTTTGAACTATGCCGATTTTAGGATAGACAGTCTTTTTAGCTGGGATAATGAAGAATTTATAGATAATATCGACCAATACTTGAATTACAAGATGCAAGCCCTAAAGCACAATTTTTCACCTGCTACTGAGATTAGCTACACTGAGCTGAATAAAATTGGTGTTGACCCAGCCTATCCGCTGAACGGCTCATACAAGTTGATGGATAGTGGCACGCTGACTGGCGTTTGGCGACCAATAGGTCCTTTCATAGGCAAATTGGATGGCAATGGGCAGACAATCAGGATAGAGCAGCTAGGCGGTGCAGCTACATATAATGGCTTGTTTGCGTCTATTGAAGATCGTGCAGTGGTTGAAAATTTGACCATTGATATTCAGATGCAAAGAATCTCTTATGACGAAACAAATAATGTTGGTCCTCATGTTGGCGTGCTTGCGGGAATAATAAGCAACGCTACTATCACCAATGTGCATATAATTGGTGATGAGCTGAATGTAGACGTTGATAGCACCAATTTTAGCGATCCTTACACATTTGTAGGCGGGCTTGCAGGTCGCATACATGCTAGCAAGGTGAGCAGATCCTCGGTGAAGCTTAATATTACAACCAACGTAGCTGGTGCTTCATCTTGGGAATCGTCAAATGTTGTTGGCGGCTTTACGGGCTGGGCTAGCAACACCAGCTATGAAAACTCATTTTTTCGTGGTAATATCACAGGCATAAACGCTTCCACTGTCGCCGCATTTGTGGGCAATGGGGTTAACATTTCCCTCATAAATTGCTACAGTGCTGGTGATATAACGAGCGATTTAGTAGCGACGGGCTTCATAGGAGACTTAGGTTCTAGCACTCAAATGAGCAGAGCAATTGATTATCTGCCTTCTGGTGGTAGCAAAATAGCTGTTGCCATAACAGGCTCTGTTATCATTGATGGCACTATCTCTGGCAAGTTTACAGGCGATGCAACAAGTGTAACAAGCGATATATTGTACAATATTACAATAAGTCGTAGCAGCGCAAGCAGTGCTGTGAAATTAGACACAGAAAACATAATGATGAGTGTCACCACAAGCAGCATGACAGATGAAAATACTTTTATCAACGAATTTGGCTGGGATTTCACAAATATCTGGAAGATGGGTGAGAAATACCCCGAGCTGAGGTAAATAGAGCTAATTTTAGAGAGGTTTTACTATGCGCATAATAGTTTTTTTAATGTTTATTTTATTCACAGCCAATGCTTTTGCTGCTGAGGAACGCAAAATCACCGTTGGCTCATGCACCATGAATATCATAGCCATGCAAACCGTGCAGGAACATGCCAATGGGCTGTTGGGCTACACCGAAGACACCTTCAAATATGATGGTATGCTCTTTGACATGGGGCGTGATGATCGCAAATTTTTCCATACCATGGGCATGAAGATGCCTATACGTATTATGGGTGTGGTGCAGACTGCGCCAAATGTATACAAAGTGGTGGGCACTATCAAAAAAGCACCGCCGGGGCTGCGTTCAGTGGAGATAGATGCTCCTGATGTGTTTGAAATCCCCGAGGTGAAGTATATCCTTCGCTATAAAGCCTGCTTGGGTGCAAGTGAGGAGGGCTAAGGAGCACGGTACACTACCCCGTCAGGCTTCGCCAGCCACCCCTTCTCCCAGAAGGGGAATTTTTAGCGAAGTCTGAGGCGCTCCCCCGCAGTGATGTGCAGGGC
>JAITWL010000167.1 GCA_031285285.1 Deferribacteraceae bacterium
GAATGACAAAACTTAGATCCTGCCGCGACCTCAGGGAGCGATTGTTCAGGTTCAGTAGCGAGCGAAGCAAAGCGGTCTGCAAGATAATATGGCCGCGAAGCGGATAGCATTCGAGGACGGCAAATTCCTATGCTCCCTCTGGAAGAGGGTTAGGGGAGTCGTCACGGAGTGTAAGCGGAGCGGGCTTTGCCCGTCGGAGCGACAGCGGAGTGCAGATGCGTACCACAGGCGGGTCCCCCGCCGAGGATAAAGCATCTATGGTGTGCAAAAGCACCAAAGTAATCTCAAGGAGTATCCATATGAAAGTGAAGCCTATACAGTCAGTATACCATGCATTACAGCTTTTTGAAGTGTTTCGCATGGCCGAGAAAGAAGAATTTGGGGTCACGGAGCTATCGAACGCTCTTGGGCTTCATAAAAATAATGTATTTCGCCTGCTCGCGACGCTAAGCTCTTGTGGCTATATTGAGCAAAATCCGCAGACTGAGAATTATCGCCTTGGCATAGGCATATTCAATCTTGGGCAAAAATTTATCCATAAGCTTGGTATATTGAAGCTGGCACGCCCTTTCATGAAAAAGATCACAACCGAAGTCGGCGAATCAGCATACATAGGCATATTGCGCGAAGGTGCAGCCATTTACCTTGGCATGAGTGACACCACGCTGCCTGTGCGCATCGCTTCTCGCGTGGGCAAGGATGTGCCAGCATACACCACAGCCATAGGCAAGATTCAGCTTGCCTATGCAGACGATGAGGAGATTGATAAAATCTACCCCGAAGCTAAGCTCAAGAAATTTACGCCAAACACAATAGTGACGCTTGCCGAATTGAAACGACAGCTCAAAGAGGCCGCAGCAAACGACTATTCAATTGATAATGAAGAATTTGAGTATGGAGTGCGCTGCTTGGCTGTGCCTATCAAGGACTATCTCGGTGCACCTGTGGCAGCGCTCAGCGTGTCAGGCCCTGTGGGGCGCATGTCCGATGAGCGTATGATAAATGAGATATTGCCAGTGGTGCAGAAATATTCGCGGGAGATCTCTAAGCGGCTTGGCTATCAATCGTGAGAATTGCAAATAGTCTTGTGTAGTACGATAAAAATATTAACTTCTGTAGCATACTAATGCTTTACAAAGTTAAGGCTTTTTTAGTATATTGAGACTAGGTGGATAGTATGACTAAACAACAAAAAATGGGCATGGTTTTAAAACACCTTCGCGAATCAAGGGCTGTTACTTTGTCACAAGCAGCTAAGATATTTTATCTTACAGAAGATGAAATAGCACAATATGAAAAGGGCACGTTAAGACCAAATCGAAATTTGTTGGCAGAATATTCTTGTGCCTATGATACTCCATACAATACATTTTTACTAAAAAAAACCTATAAACAGCACCACCGAGCCTCACCATTACCATGCGAAAAAGAGGGCTATGAATATGAGCTCCAAGCATATGCAAATAATATTTGGGATTTGAAAGAAAAGCTGCAAGACCAAATTACACCAAGACAGAAAAAAGCGCTAAAAGTGTGCAAAGAATCAACATATACTCTAAATGATATTCGGGAAATGGCGGTTGACTTGCGTAAGCAGCTAGGACTTTCTGAATTGGGTGCCATTGATTTTGATAAACTTAATGTGCATATATTTTATGCCCCCTTATTTGCTAAGATCAAAGGTGTTTCCTTTATTGATGAGCAAAAAAAGTCATTTATGATATTTATAAATAATCACGACGACCTTTATAAACAATATTTCAGCATAGCACATGAGCTTGGACATATAATGATGCATCTTTCATCTACATCTGATTATGAGGTGCAAGAACAGGAAGCTGACAAATTTGCAAACAGCTTTTTAGTGCCATACAATGAGCTTGATCCTTTACTTGATTTGAATGACGAAACACAAGTTTTAGCTATGTGTAAAAAATACAACATAAGCATGAAAACCACATATCATGCCTACGAGAATGCAGGAATTATTTCACAAGAAATGAGAGAAGCACTTTGTGCTAAGTATAATACACTTGTGAATAAGCCTGATAAGCAAGGTGGTGTTAAAGAAAATTCATATGCTAAATTCATTGATGAAATGGTTGAGAAAAATATAGTCACCAAAGCAAAGGCAAAGGCTATGAAGGCCTTTGATTAATGTCACGGAAGTATTTATATACACAAGAAAGCTTTAAAATAGCCTCTGTTATGTGCCCAGACTTGCTTTTGTCTATAGGAGAATTGTACATTTGTTCAAGAGAAATTGTTGCCTGCAAAAGCGTTAAAAAAAAGCCACCCATTAATTTTATTGACCGTGATATTGACAAGGGCGATTCTAAATATGAAGAAAGTGACATTGTATATAAAGAGCGAATCCGAAGAAAGGCGAAAAAACAGGGTTGCGCTATTTTACACATAGGCAAAGCGGGTTTTGTTGATTCAGGTGTTGGTAATATAGAACTTAAACTTATATGGGATATATGCTATGAGCAATTAGGCAAACACAAATGCTTTAATGTCAACAACCCTGCTAAAAATCCAGAAGAGTGCCTTGCTAATACAATCAAACAAATAATTGAGCTTTGCCAGAATGAGCAAGATATTTATAATGACAGCAAACAAGAAAAATCATTCAATAATTTGCGTTCAGCTATCATGAAGGCTAAAAATGGCTAGTATGCTAAATAAATCAGAGCTGTTTGGGCAGCCCACAGGCTTAATTATCGCCACTGTCCTTGGGCGATTACCTCTATGGGTGCTATTCGTGGCGTTGATGCAAGGTCTTGATTCGCGTGCTTTTGCCTGTCTCTATACTGTGATGCTTGTTAGTCGTGCATATCTCAGCTGGTATGGACGAGAAAAAGCTATGTCTATGCCACGTTTAATCACAGGCACATTATGGAAGCACTGTTTTCGTTGGGTATTTCGCTGGTTACTATGCTATATGGCGCTATTTGCCATAATATTTGCTTCCATATCACCCGATCGCTTCGATTTTATGCTGCTTCTCACAATGCTTGGTCTGTGTATACCTATTGGGATAGTATCTATACTTATCCCAAAGGATAAAAATATCGCGAACACTTATTTGAGGCGTAATGCCTTTATGGAAATAGCTATAGCACTGCTCTGGTGCTATGTGGCATTCACCAATGAGCTTGCGGCATTCAAACTCATGGCGCTAGTGGTGATATACAGTCTAGAATTTCTGAGCATTTGCAAGCGTGAGGCGGTATTGAATGCAGAACATCTATAATCTGCACGTGCTTGCGAGCGGATCAAGTGGCAATTCCTATTGTATAGAGACAGACAGCGATTTAGTATTTGTAGATATAGGTGTAAGCTTGCAGGAGCTGAATGCCTTCTTTGAAACAGTGCCTCATGGCGGACGAGCGATATCGCTCCTGATCACGCATGAGCATGGCGATCATATCAGCGGGCTGCCAGCCTTTGTGCGGCGGTTTTCGCCAACTATATATAGCTCGACAGGCACAGCTCGAGCGATTTTTGAAAAAGTGAACACTGAGATTATCACGCTACAGCGGGATAGCTACTATGATGCGGATAGCTTTGCCATAGTGCCCTTCGATGTGTCGCATGATGCGGCAGAGCCATTTGGCTTTATGCTGATGACAGCGCAGGGGAATATAGGCTTTGCAACGGATTTGGGCTGTGTCACGGACAAACAGCTGCGCCACCTAGAAGATTCGGATGTGTTGGTGCTGGAAGCCAATCACGACAAGGAGCTTCTGCGCAAAGGCAAATACCCATACTATCTAAAGCGCCGCATAGCCTCTCACAAAGGCCACCTATCTAATGATGATGCCATGGCTGCCATAGCTAGCCTGCATATGGGCAATCTAAAACACTGCCTGCTGGCGCACGTGAGCGAGGAAAACAACTCCTATGAGCTATTAGAGCAGTGCCGCGCCTTCTGTGAATCGGCCTATGGCCTGCAAGCGGACGTGCTCAGGCAGAAGCAGAGCCGCAGCTTTGCGATGGAGCAGCTCTGCAATCTCGCGTTGGCAAAATAATTGCAACCTTCCTTATTGAAATTCAAGCTCCACTAGCGAAGGGCTTTTCTGCAAAATACCTAAGCCAGAATAAACTCGCAGTACCCCAAAATTTTCTTATGATCTGCCTGTAATGCTCGTCTGTATTGTATTTTGGAGAGAATACGTCATTACGAGGCTCTGCGAAGTAATCCAGACCTCAGGATAATTGACGGCCGAACAATATTTTTAGCGCACCCATTGGATTAATTGCTGGATTGGCAACGCATGAGCCTCGCAATCAAGACCACCACTTCAAGTGGTGGTTTGATGTCGCCCCTGTAAGGGGCCATTGCTGGCCCGCCTAAAGGCGGTATCGTTTCGCCACTGGTACTAACTGCCTCTAAAAGAGGCTAGGACTTATCTGATTTGCGTGAGTCTTCTTCTTGTTCGGCAATATACTTTTTCACAACTTCTTCTGTTACTGTTCCGATTGTCGCAACATAATACCAACGTGCCCAAAATGATTTATCCCATTTACTACGTTCTTCTGGATGTTGTTCATACAACATCAGTGCACTTTTACCC
Source organism: Deferribacteraceae bacterium (assembly GCA_031285285.1). Lineage (GTDB taxonomy): Bacteria > Chrysiogenota > Deferribacteres > Deferribacterales > JAISNW01 > JAITWL01. The sequence continues at coordinate 4,581 of JAITWL010000167.1, forward strand.
TTGAGATAGCCTACAAATTCAGATATACTCAATTTCGGTGGAACTTTTATGTTCATATGAACATGATCTGAACATATTGCTCCATTGACTATCTCTACTTTCTTGTACTCACATAGTTTGCGCAGTATCTCCATCAAATCTCGCTTAAGCTTACCAAAAAGACGCTTTTGGCGATACTTTGGAATGAATACTATGTGATACTGACACTTCCATCGCGTATGCGATAACGTTTGCATTTCCATGTTGCCTCCTGTGATGTGTTGTTATTGGCTTTACGACACCAATAGTATCATAACACATCACAGAAGGCTTTTTTAGTATCGGTTACGCTTCCGCTTACTGATAGTCTCCCCAGCTCCGCTGGGGGTTTCGACAACCAATGACGAAGGATAAAGGCATATTTTATTAGGAATTGGAATAAGAACTTAGTTTTTGTCATCCTGTTCGCTCAGGACAACCATGAATTCCTAATGTCAAATGAACCTGCAATAATCATCAAAAATAATGCTTGACTTAAAGCACACTTTAAGTGGCATCTTTTGGTTTATGCGATTATGCAATAAAATTTATAGGAGAGCAAGAAAATGAACAAAAACTATGTAAAAGGCTTGGAAATGCTTCACAAGGTAGATGGTG
>JAITWL010000183.1 GCA_031285285.1 Deferribacteraceae bacterium
AAATTACATTAACAGTGCCTTTTTATGATTGTGATGCGATGGGGATAGTGTGGCATGGCAATTATATAAAGTATCTGGAGGATGCTCGTTGTGCCTTGCTGGATAAGATAGGTTATAACTATCGCGCTATGCATCAGGATGGCTATATGTGGCCAATAGCCACTGTTAAAACCAAGTATATCAAATCCTGCACCTTTGGGCAGCAAATTGCTATCAAGGCAACGCTTGAGGAGTATGAAAACCGCATCAAGGTCAAGTATCTGATAACAGATAGCCAAACAGGCGATATTCTACTTAAAGGGGAAACTGTGCAAATGGCTGTGAATATAGAAACAATGGAAAGTTGCTTCTCTTCTCCCAAAAAGCTCATTGAGCAGGTGGATGCTTATATGGAGAGTATAAAGTGACAAATTCAATTAAGATAGTTGCAATATTTATACTTTTGGCAATGCCCATATTTGCTAACGTATTTGAGCACCCTCTAACAGATATCAAATCAGCAGATAAAATCATCCACTCACCTGAAAAGATTTCTGGCGATTTCAGGCAAGAAAAGGTCATGACTAGCTTGGGTGTTACACTGAAATCTGAGGGTAAATTCGCTATAAGCAAAAGCCAAGGGATATTTTGGCAGAATACTAAGCCGCTGACCAACACAACTATTATCAATGGTGAACGCATCTGCTCTTACTCAGGCGGGCAACTTACAACTATAGATTCAGCTTGCAATGAAATGCTGAAAAATATGCTAAATATGATAAATAGTGTGTTTACTCAAGATTATGATGAAATGATGAAATATTTTGACTTATATTTCACAGAGCTTGATGGAGCTTATGAGCTTGGGCTGAGGGCTAAGGATGCAGGGCTTGCGGCTGTAATAAAGCAGATGCGCGTTAGCGGGAGCTCTTATATAGAAAGTATTGAGTTCTCAGATGCCAGCGGCGATATCACGACAATTTATTTTTCAAATATTATAGAAAATGCAGAAAATTTTAGCTGTACTAAATAAAAAGCAGATTCGCATATCATTATATCTGGCGCTTGCAGCAGCGCTGTGTCTGCTATTCTTCTCTAGCCCTATTGTGGTGAAAACTGATATATTAGCACTTTTGCCCCCTTCGGAGGAAAATAGTGTGCGGCAAGAGGCCTTTATCCATCTTTCATCAGCCACAATGAATAGGATGACTATCCTTATTGGTGCAGAAGATGCTGAAAAATCCAAATATGCAGGGCTTTATTTTCAATCAAAGCTAGCAGATAGTGGCTTAAATATCTCTTATGAAACGGATGATACTGAAAAAGTATTGATTGAGCAATTCAGCAAGCATACTTATCAGCTGCTATCAGAGCCATATAAAGAGCTGCTAGCGAAAGACCATAATGCTGTATATCAAAAGGCTCTAGCTATGCTTTATACTCCCATGAGTGTGAATATAGCTGGCTTTGAGAACGATCCCTTTATGCTACTCTCTGATTATATGTTGAATAATAGCTTTCTGCGCACACCATTTTCTATGGTTAATGCTGTGCCTATCATCAAGCATGAAGGGAAAATATACAGCCTCATGACGGCTGATATTGATTCTTCGGTGCTTTTTTCACCAAGCAGGCTTGCTGAGCTTATGCAGCGCGTGTATGCGGCAGCTGAGGATACTAGGCGCGAGTTTGGGGTGGAGATAGTGCTCTCAGGTGTGCCGCTACATACCCACGCTGCGAGCTCTAGCAGCATGAAAGAAATCAATATAATTAGCATCATTTCCTTTGTAGTGATATTTTTGATATCGCTCATAGTGTTGCGCTCGCCTATGGGCTTTATTGTGTCTGCTGCCACAATCGCTCTGAGCTTTGCTGCTGCATTTGCAGTTGTGCATATTGTGTTTAGTGAGATCCATATATTTGCATTGGTATTTGGCACTAGCCTCATAGGGCTTTGTATTGATTATTGCCTGCACTATTTTGTGGAGCGAGGCTGTGAAGTCGATTCTAATATTGCACTGGTCAAAATAATCAAAGCAATTTCGCTTAGCCTTGGTACAAGCCTCTTAGGCTTTGCCACTCTCATGACATCTGCAATGCCTCTAATGAAGCAGATGGCGCTTTTCTCTGTGGTTGGGCTTATATGGGCATATCTCACGATTATCGTATTTTATCCACTAGTATTTAAGCGACTGAGCTTTTCAGAGCCGCCGCTCTGCCTTATGGAGATTGAAAAAATTCTTTTGCGTCTCTATAGATATATCTTTGCTAAGCCTGTTATTCTATGTGTATTAGTGCTGATTGTAGGCCTAGGCATAGCTAAGCTTCATGCAAATGATAGCATAGAGCATCTATATAGCCCTAGTGCAGAGCTATTAGCAGCGGAAACGCGCGCCATACAGATACACAAGATGGCCTTTTCGCCTGCCTTCTTTTTTGTCTCAGGCAATAGCTCTGAGGAGATATTGCAAACGGAAGAAACGCTTGTGGAGTCGCTGCAAGCGGAAGTATCAGCAGGTGTGTTACAGGGGTATAAAGCCATATCAACGCTTATACCTTCTGAAAAAACTCAAAAGCTGAATTATCAACAGGCCGCAGGCTTTTTTAGTGAATATATTGATGATTTTGCCGAGCTTACAGGCATTGATACTGTAGTGATGCGTAGCAATATGGAGGCGCAGGAGGCAAATTATCTTCATGTAGCTGATATAATTGACCTCAATGACACATTGCAAAATTTTTGGCAGGAAGGCAAAGGCTCATTTGTGCTTTTGGAAGGGCTATCTGATAGGCAATTACTGCAAAAGTATCAAGGTGATAATATATATTACCTTGATAAAATAGGAGATTATAGCAGCTTGCTCAAGACATACCGCCATAAAGCTAGCATTATTATAGCTGTGGCTTTTGGCATTATAATGTCTATAATGCTCTTTCGCTATAAGTTGCGGCTTGGCTTGCTTACATTGCTACCTGCCATATCGGCGGTTGCGTTTATCTTAGCGGTGTTTGGCTATGCGGGGGTGGCGGTTTCATTCTTTCATGTAATTGGGCTATTTCTAGTATTGTGCTTTGGTGTTGATTACACAATTTTCCAAGTGGAAACAAAAGGGAAGCTGAAATATTCTGGTGTGGCGGTGCTTCTATCCTGCATTACCACGCTTGCATCATTTGGATTAATGGCATTCACAAGCTTTGAGGTGACTCATTCTTTGGGGTTGACTATGTTTGCAGGAATATTGTTGTCTTATATATTTTCATTTATTCCAAAAGCATTGATAGATAGAGGGTGATATAAATGGCAAACTCCTACGCTCCCTCTGGAAGAGAGTTAGGGGAGTCGTCACGGAGTGCAGAATCAACAAACGAATTGAGTAAATTATGAATTATAGACGTGATCGAAAAGGTTCAATGGATATGCTGACAGTGCGCAATGAGGCTCAAAAGATTGCATTTGCGCCAATGATTTTTCAGGCGACCCTATCTTTGCTTGATTTAGGAATATTGCAAGCTATTGATGATGGCATGGATACTGCTGATAAAATAGCTGCACAGACAGGTATATCAGAGTATGGCGTTTCAGTATTAACAGATATCGCCATATATGCTGGGATTTTATCTTTGCACGGTGATGGCTTTAAAATCACCAAAATTGGTCGCTGCTTGATGGAAGATGAGGTGACTAGGGTGAATCTTCATTTTATCAATGATGTGTGTTATCAGGGTGCATTCTATCTTAAAGAATCCATCCAATCGGGAGCAGCAGAGGGCTTGAAAGTATTTGGCGATTGGTCAACAGTGTATGAAGGTCTACGCCATTTGCCAAAAAATGTGCGTAAGAGCTGGTTCGATTTTGATAATTACTATTCTGACATATCTTTTGAGGAAGCCATCTCTATATTGCTGCGCCAGAAGCCAAAGATGGTCTATGATGTGGGCGCAAATACAGGCAAATTTGGCAAGATGCTTTTGTCTATGGATGATGAAGTACAGTTACACTGTTTTGATCTGCCAGGGCAGATAGTGTTGGCAGAGGCCAATATTGCAAATGCGAAGCGGGCTTCATTCACGGCTATTGATATACTGAAAGCAGAGGCTGTGCTGCCTATTGGTGCAGATGCAGTGTGGATGAGCCAATTTCTTGATTGCTTTAGCCCTGAGTATATCATATCCATCCTGAAAAAAGCAGCAGCTGCACTTGCACCTGCTGGGAGAATATTTATCCTAGAGCCTTTTATT
>JAITWL010000186.1 GCA_031285285.1 Deferribacteraceae bacterium
CCGTGGCGACCCCAAACCCCTGCACTCAGGGGCTTTAAGGAGTTACATTACAAAATTATCGCACCCTTGATCTTGCCTGCCATCTCTGCCAGCTGATCTCCGCTTGCTTGCTGCTTGCCAGCCACAGCCAGCTTGATATTATCATCTGCATAGCGTGGGATTAGGTGCACATGCGAGTGGAAAACCATCTGCATGGCCACAGCCTCATTATTTTGTATGATATTAAGCCCTTCGCAGCCTGTGGCAGCTCTGATAGCATTTGCCAAGCGGCTAAGCGTGGGATAAATCAGCGCGGCCGTCTCCATATCAGCATCAAAGATATTGCGGTAGTGCTTCTTTGGCACTAAAAGCGCATGCCCACGGCTGACAGGAAAGAGATCGAGAAACGCAATCAGCGCATCATCCTCATAAATCACGGCGCTTGGCAGCTCGCCTTTTATGATTTTGCAAAAAATACAATCATCCATACTTTACCTCGTTTTAAAGGTCGATTATAGCACAATTAAAATTATAGATCAAAAAAGTTTTTATACTTCACAAAATGCTTTAGCACTGAATCCACTTCCCTGATCCGCTCCTCAATGCTGCCATAGAGGCTGATATACGGGATGCGGTGCTCCGCAAGATCAGCTTTTATCTGTCTATGGAAGATATGGCGCTTTTGATCGCCTGATCTATCCCATGTGTCATCATATGGAATATCGTCTTCGCATACAAACACTAGATCGTAGCGACGGCTATTCTCATAAGCTAGCTCTGTAAGTAGTTTTGATGTTTTTCCATAGCCATCCATGCTAAACATATAGGTGGTGATAGCATTGGTATCTACAAATAGATATCTATTTGCCCTTTGCACAGCTTCATCCTCGCAGCGTATATGCTCCTGCGCGATGATATCAAAGCCCTCAAAGCTGATCAAGCGATTCACTTGATGCGTAGTCCAGTATTCACGGCCATATTCAGGATTCCACACAGTGTCATAATGTGCTGCAAGAGCCTCTGCAAGTGTCGACTTGCCTGTGGACGGCGCGCCAAGCAGCACCACCTTAGTTATCAAGTCGGCATAAACTATATCGCTGATGTAGCCTCTATATTTATAAGGGTCTTCACGAATCATCGTGGCCGATATAGGCACAGCTTGCCGCGCTTCATCCACGCGACAGTCCTCAGCACCTAGCGCAAGGCTGACATGCGCCCCATAAAACTCGCTTGAGTAGAATTTATCTATCTTTTGACCATTAAGCATCTTCAAGATATACTCTTCCTGCTGAATCTCAAAGGCACGTTCATTAGAATAGCCTTCAGGCGCAGCCCAACACTCAATCACATACACTTGTGGGTATAGCGTGCGTATCCAGCGGGCGCGCACGCTCAGCGGCACAGCAGTGGTCGATTCGGCATCATAGATCAGCACAAAAAGCTTATCCACCTCAGCCAGCGCCTTCTCTATCAAATATTGATGCCCTTTGTGGAAAGGAGCATACTTGCCTAAAGTCAAACCAGTCATGCTATTTCGCCCCCTTATTCCAGTTATACCAGCCATAGAAGGCATTAATCAGATATGCGCTCCACATGGCTATCATGATTGGCGCCTCGGGGCTGCCTGCGGCAAGGCGTATGCTCCACATAGTTACAGTTAGCACATTAAGCACAATATAAAGCGTCCACTGCTCTTTATAACGAAAGGCCATCAAGAGCTGCGATACGACTGAAAGCACATTTGTAGATGCATCAATATAAGGCGTTGCTTGGCCTGATATCATGGATAGCACATAGCCCAAGCTCGCAGTGCTAGCAACTATCACCAAGGCCATTAGCGCACGTGCTTTATTGGCAAGCTTTCGCATGAGCACTATGCCATCTTTTAGCTTATGACGCCACATAAAGAAGCCTATAATATTCATAGGTGCGAAAAAGAAGAGATTTAACCCCATCTCTCCATATAGATTGTTGCTATAGGCCAGCCAAGCATAGGTAAAAGTGTTATAACTGCCAAAAATATATGTCCATATGCTTCCTTTGGCTGCAAATACCACGCAAAGCACGCCAGTGATGAATACTGTGAAATTAAAAAGCGAATCATTTGTTAATATTGTGATTACAACACTTATAGCTGAGAAGATTCCTAGCCAGCAAAGCTCATACACATTCCATTTTGCAAAAACAAGCTTCACTACATAATTCATAAATTTCCCCTATATCTATATAATTTTGATGGCCTATGACCTTTTTCTTGCTGTATGCCGCCAGTTTCTTCAATCTTGCCTGCTATCTTGCGTCGAAAGGCGGCAGGGAGCAATGTTTCACCAAGTATTGTCTCATATACCTGTTGCAGCTCGCTGATTGTGAACTCATCTGATACAAGATTAAACGCTATATCAGTGTAATCCACCTTATTGCGCAGGCGCAAGAGACTATCAACAATAATTTGCGCATGATCAAAAGCCACATAGCCGCTATCTGCAATATAGCGCATCATTTGCAGCTTGCCATTTGTATGAACATCTGCCTTTAAGGGAATACTTAGCTGTTGATTATCGCCATTTAGCGTTAGGCAAGGATTATCGACTGAGATAGCTAATGAAACATTATACCATGCTGCTATAAGCTGTGTCGATTGAAACTGTGCCCTATCCACCAATGCAACATGAGCACTGCTGAGTATGCGCATCCGTGGGTCGCGCTCTAGCTCCCCATAGGTGTAAAGCTGCTCCAAATATATGCCTTGCAGCCCAGCTTTAGCATGAAGCACACGACACGCAGCTGCATCCAGCGCCTCATCAATTGCCACAAAGCCGCCAGGCAATGCTAATGCATCTATAAAAGGATGCTCCCTCCGCTTAACTAAAAGCACAGAAAGCTGTTGGGCATCAAGCTTGCGATAGTTATCTCCACTAGTTTTAGAGATTCCGAAAACAACAGTGTCCACAGCAACTGAAGGCCTGTCATAATCAGATGGATTGTAGTCAGCTAAAAAATCATTATAGTCCATAAATCACATACCCAGTATCTTTTGCAGCTCTTGGCCTAACGGATATGGCTTTTCTATAGGTAAAAGAGCTGTAGCTCTGCTATAATCGCCTTGCTGTTTTAGTGCAAATATTTTATGCGCAAGCTGAGTATAATCTGCTATTTCGACTATCCAGCTATTATATTCGCCTATCAGATGGCGACTGATACCCACCTGTATGCTACGATAATTTAGCTTAGCACCTTTGATGGAACGCTCTGGATCCCATTGGACATTTACTCTTGCGTTCTTCTTGCGCTCCTCCCAACCATCTTTATACATATCATGTGCATGAGTTAGCACTGCTTGCGACAGCACATATTCCCATGCAGTCCGCCTCAAGCGAATGGATAATACATGCTCTTGCCCAGCCTTCCCTGCATAGCCGCTTCTTTCCATCATCCATAAGAATGAAGGCTTGATCCACGTCATTCGTGTGAATAAAAATGGTGGCACAAACTGTTGCTGCTCCAAGGCTGGCTTGGCTATAAGAGGACTATAGGCTTGGTAGACCACGATTGTATCTTGGTTGTAATCTGCTCGTATTTCAAAATTATTTACAGACATAAATCCCCCTTGTTAATATCAAAATGATAGTAACAATATATTATTATCAAGTCAAGCCTTAAATAATCTTTACAATTTTTACAAAACTTTCATAGCCATTTGCAACACTTATGCTTTATTATGCTTTATTATAGACTAGAGAATATGGTATACATACTGTTAAGGAAGGAGGAAGTTAATAGAT
>JAITWL010000192.1 GCA_031285285.1 Deferribacteraceae bacterium
CACGCAGGATCTTCGGCTATAGGACAGCTAATGAGCTAATAAACGCTTAACTACTGCGGAGTGGGACATCAATTTTTACAACTCACCGATCGCAGCTAATGCACAATCTCATAGCGATGAATCATCGCCATATTGCCGCCTATTATGCGTTTTTCTACGCCTGAGGGGCGAAAGCCTGCGCCTTCCATAGCCCGCATGGATGCTTTATTATTTTCGAGCGTTTCTGCATAAACCACTGATAAGCCCAACACATTGAAGGCTATCTCCACTGCAGCTGCCACAATTTCAGCGCCTACGTGCCTTTCAGGGTAGCTAGGGTCTTTGTAATAGCCTAGCACAGCGCTTCCAGCGTTGAAATCTACAGCTGTCAATGATATCACACCAAAGGGCAAGAAATTTTTATATAAGCGCCAGTAGCCTGCACTTTCTGAGCTGCCAAGCGAGAGCAAGAAGGCCTGATGCTGCTCCATGCTTAGGAGATTGCGATTAATGCTGCCTAGGCGTACTTTTTCGTTATTGCGTGCATCAAGAATCTCTAGATGCTCTTTGTGATTGGCTCTCAGAAAATTTTTAGCTATCAGGCCGCAGGGCTCGTGGTTTTCGTGCAACTTGTTCTGTCTTGCTGCGCCTTCAGTCATCTCAATGATTGCTTCGGCGATTCGGCGGCCGCCCTGCCCATCCACCAAGGCATTGCCCACTTGGCTTGCCTTGCGCCAGTGGATATGATCTTCAAAATCGCGCAGCTCTTTCATTATTCGATCTCCCAGCGCTAGCTCCCAATATAGGCCAGCATAGCTGCAATAGCCCAGATAGCACCAAGCTTTTATATTAATGTCTTGATTTTCGGCCACTTTCACCACCACTGCTGGAGTGCCACAGCGGGCAGCCTCTATCAGTGTGCCGCCACCAGCGCAGACTATCATGCGGCTGTGCAAGATATATTCCTGCATGCGAAGGCTAGATACAAAGCTGGTGACTATTGTCACATTGCCGCCTGCTTCGATATGACTGCCAGTGGGGTTGATCACTGTTATATGCTCGCCATAATCCTGTATGGCATTGATAATATTCTGCACTGCTTCGTGAGTATCAGATCCGCCAAGTGTCACGAGCACTCCGCGGCGCTCAAGATATGATGGCGGCTCCAGATCCCAGAAAGCTTCTCGCAAAGGCATGTAGCGCACGCCAGCCAGCAAGCTATCTTCATTATGGTGGTTATAATCAGCCTTGGTGGCTGTGATGGTGGGATTGATGACTGTACCATAGCCATAGTCATAGATTGTTTGATCATCCATCACGAATAGCGCAAGCCCAGTGTCGCTAAGGCGTTTTAGTAGAGTGCCATCAATATAATAGGAATCCACAAGGAGCGCTTGAAGATTATGCAGGATGCGCAAGCGCTCAATTTCTTTAAATAGGCGGGTGCAATCTTCTTTCCAATTGAAATAAATAGCTTGGTAAGCAAAACCTTCGTCAGAACGACTATCAGCGCCAAATTCTGGGCTATCAATGATGAAGATACTTTCGCGCCAGTATTCTGATAAAGCCTGAGCCACAGCTTCACAGCGGATGATATGCCCCATGCCGTAGTTGCCAGCGCCCTCTGTCAGAAAAAGGATTCCCATTTGTTGCTCACTTCCGCTCAGTTTTTTAAAGCACTATGATTATATAAGCTCAAGCGTATATTATGCAACATCTATTTCATGCCTTGTGTCGCCAGCCGCAAAGGATAAGTCTTTATATTCAGCTATATCCGTATTTTGCGTCATTCTATATGCAGCATATGCTATCATGGCAGCATTATCATTGCAAAGCTGAATCTCTGGGAAGTAAACCTGCAAGCCTTCTGCTTCTACCGCCTGTGCAAAATGCCTGCGCAGGGCACCATTGCAGGATACGCCGCCTGTGACCACTATTTTATTGCGGCCTGCTGCTTTAGCTGCTGCAAAAGCTTTCTCTTGCACAGTTTTAGCCACTGTGTATTGAAATGAGGCTGCTATATCTTTAGCTTCGTGCGTATGCTGCTCGATCTTAGTGAGCACGGCTGTTTTCAGACCGCTAAAGCTAAGGTTTTGCTCACCCCGCAAAGCGATAGGGAATTTTATACTCTGTGAATCGCCATCCATCGCTAGTTTCTCTATGAATGGACCGCCCGGATATTGGCCGCCAAGCATCTTGGCCACTTTATCAAAGGCTTCGCCAGCAGCATCATCAATAGTGCGGCCTATAAGGCGAAAGGATGGCTGTTGTCCATTTTCCTCAGTGACATCATATATATGTGTATGACCGCCAGAGACCACTAAGGCCGTGTAAGGCGGCTTTAGCTCTGGATTTGATAGCTCGGCGGAGAGTATATGCCCTGCCAGATGGTGGATAGGGATGATGGGCTTATCCATAGCGAATGCCAGCCCTTTAGCAAATGACACCCCCACAAATAGCGCGCCTATCAGCCCAGGAGCGGAAGTCACGGCAATCAAGTCGATATCCTGCAAATCAAGCCCAGCATGCGCCATAGCTTTGCGAAAGAGCGGAGCAATCTTCTGCATATGGTTGCGGCTAGCCACTTCTGGCACTACGCCGCCGAAAACCGCGTGTATATCAGCCTGAGAGAAAGTGAAAGAAGATAAAATATGCGCTCCGCTAAGCACAGCCACCGAAGTTTCATCACAAGAAGTTTCTATACCTACTATATTCATGTGCTTGTTATAGCGCTTGTTTGTTCTTTTTTCAAGGATTATGTAATAAATGCAGGGTTATTCTGTTCTTTTTTGATTAAAGCTACAGAAAC
>JAITWL010000220.1 GCA_031285285.1 Deferribacteraceae bacterium
CCTCTGGCCAACAATTATTAGGAACGCTGGATTGGCAACGCATGAGCCTCGCAATGACGGAATTATGGAAACTTTCATTTAGAATTGGAATTATGAGCAATGGGGCAGACAAAAGAGCTGCCCCAATAACAAATTCTAAAGCTTCTCTTGCAAGCTGCTCACATCTATGCCAAGCTCGGCCGCCACAGCGTCATCAACATATAGTTTTAGCTCGTTTGCAGCTGTCATACATTTCACAGCTATATCACCAGGCTTTGTGCCACGGAGAATATCGGCCACTATCATGCCTGTCTGGCGTCCAGCGGTATAATAATCTACACCATAGGCCACTAGTGCACCTGTGCCAGCAGCTGTCACTGGGTCTGCGCCTATCACCGGGATGCTGAAGCGCTTAGCGCTTTCTGTGACACTTAATATAGCTGCTGCCACAACGTTATCTGTGCTCACATATATTGCGTCCACAGCCTTGCCGCCCAGCATTTCTGCTGCCTGCTTCACTTCCGAAGTGTTTGTGACAGTAGTGGGAATAAGCTCTATGCCCATATCTTTACAAACTGTTTCCAGCACAGCAAGCGTGGCAATGGAGTTTGCTTCGCCAGCATTATATATGAAGCCTAGAGTTGCAAGCGGCTTGAGGCTATTCATTAGCTCAATCTGCTCTTTTATAGGCACCATATCAGAAACGCCAGTGATATTAGTATCTTCTGCTTCATTTGTTGTGCGAAGCCCTGCATCTAGCGGGTCTGTCACAGCGCTGAATACTACAGGTGTATCTTTCAGCGTGTTTGCAAGCGAAAGCGCCATAGGAGTGGCTATCCCTACAGCCACATCGACTTTGTCGCTATGAAACTTACTTGCGATAGAGCCTGCAGTAGATATCTCACCATTTGCGCTCTGCTGATCAAATTTGACAGTCATGCCTTGTGCGGCCAGCTCATCAATAACACCCTGCTCAATAGCATCTAAGGCTGGGTGAGCGATGATTTTGGCTATCCCCACAGTATACTCGCTGGCTTCGCTGCCTGCAGCGCTAGTCTCGCTAGCGACTTCTAAATTTTTCTTGTTGCAGCCAATAAAGGCTAGAGCTAAAAACACCATGATAACAATTTTACGCATAAAATCCCCTTGATATAACATTCGACTGTATGAGATATAGATTTTTGATTTATAAGTCAATCAAAAAGTTAATCTTTTGACGAGAAATTACTTGTTTTTTTTTCATTTTAACATACTATACGATCTCGACGTCAGCAGAGATTTTAGGAGTTTTGTTTCATGAAGAAAATAGGCTTGCTTCCACGGATTATTGTGGCAATTATTTTGGGATTGCTGCTTGGCACTGTGCTGCCATCAGGCTTGATCAAAGTTTTTATCACATTTAATGGTCTGTTCTCACAGTTCTTAGGCTTTAGCATACCGTTAATCATTATTGGCTTTATTGTACCAAGTATTGCAGATCTTGGCAAAGATGCTAAGCGTTTGCTCTTGATCACTCTTATTTTTGCTTATGGTTCAACGTTATTTGCAGGTTTCTTTTCATATTTTACGGCAAATACGATTTTTCCAAATCTTGTGGAATATAATCCAGCGTCTATCCAGAGCCACGATCCTGAGGCAGGGCTTTTAGGCCCGCTATTCTCACTGCCAATTCCTCCAGCGTTTAGTGTGACTACAGCGCTTATCTTGGCTTTTGTGCTTGGTATAGGTATTGCAGCCATAAAAGGCAACGCTTTGCGCCAAGTTTTTGTTGATTTTCGTGAAGTTATTGAGAAACTGATAGCCTATGCTATTGTGCCACTGCTGCCTGTGTATATCTTCGGTATCTTTTTAAATATGCGTCATTCTGGTGCAGCATTTCAGGTGATTGGCCTCTTTGGCAAGGTGATTTTAGTGATCTTCGCGGTGCACGTCATTGTGATGCTCATAGAATTCACAGTTGCAGGCATAGCATCTAAACAGAATCCGCTAAAAATGCTGGGCTTGATGATGCCAGCCTATATGACAGCCCTCGGCACATCGTCTTCTGCTGCCACTATCCCTGTGACACTGGCACAAACAAAGAAGTTAGGTGTGTCGGAAGATATAGCCGATTTCACTATACCACTATGTGCCACCTGCCATATGACAGGTAGTGTGCTAAAAATCGTGGCAATGAGCATGGCTATCTGCATTATGCAAGGCATACCTTATGATATTCTCACTTATACAGGCTTTATTCTGATGCTTTCTGTTATGATGGTGGCTGCACCAGGCGTGCCAGGCGGCGCGATAATGGCAGCTGTGGGTGTGTTGCAGACAGTGCTCGGTTTTGATGAAAATGCTGTGGGCTTGATGATAGCTCTTTACATCGCGATAGATAGCTTTGGCACTGCGTGCAATGTCACTAATGATGGTGCAATATCAGTGTTAGTGCAGAAATTAGAGGCTAAGCTCGGAAAGCGCGCGTGAAAGTGCTGTTGCATCAATGTTGCGGCCCATGCTCTATCTACCCTGCCATAAGGCTGCGAGAAGATGGGCATGAGCTGCACGGTTATTTCTATAATCCTAATATCCACCCATATACTGAGTATAAAAAGCGGCTAGAGACTTTGCAGACCTATAATACTCAGCATAATATTCCATACACTATTGTGGATTTCTATGGCTTGCGGCCATTTATAGCTATGGTGGAGGCAATGCGCCAGCCCGCAAGCTCAATTATAGCTAATCGTTGTGAGGGCTGCTATCGCATGCGTTTATTCAAAGTGGCTGAATTCGCCAAGGCAAATGGCTTTGATGGCTTCACCACATCGCTTCTTTACAGCCGTAGGCAAAAGCACGATCTTATCCGCTCTATTGCTGCCGAAGCTGCACAGCAGCAGCAGATAGACTTTATCTATGAAGACTATCGTAAAGGTTGGCAAGTGGGCATTGATTTATCTAAGCAAGAAGCTATGTATCGCCAAAATTATTGCGGCTGTATATATAGCGAAGAAGAACGCTGGTTAAAGAAGTAGCTCCTTGTGAATTTGCAAATAATAATCAATTGACATTAAATTTATATTGTGGGACTGTGCTTGCCGAGGTTATTTTAAATGGACAGTCAAAAGATTCTTGGAGAAGCACCTGTTGGCAAGCTTCTGTTTCAATATTCAGCTCCTGCTATTGTTAGCTTTTTAGTTAATGCCGCTTATAGTTTTATCGATCGCATATTCATAGGCAATATTCCCGAAGTGGGTAGCATGGCCATCACTGGTGTTGGTGTAAGTCTGCCTGTGCTCACTATTCTGCTTGCTTTTGCTATGCTTATTGCCTCAGGTGCTGCCACCAATATGAGCTTACGCCTTGGTGAAGGACGTATCAAAGACGCAGAAACGCTAATAGGCAATGCGTTGACTCTTGCTATCATATTTGGAGTAGTCTTTACCTTACTTTATCTGCTATTTGCCGATCGCATCTTGGAAATCTTTGGCGCAAGTGAAAACTCTATGCGTTATGCCAAAGAGTATATGAATCTAATAGTTGTAGGCATCGTGCCGTGGTTTATAGCGATGACATTGAATTTCGTAATGCGTGCCGATGGTAGCCCACGTCGCGCAGCTGTTATCATGATCATTGGTGCTGTAATCAATATCCCGCTGGATGTGCTCTTCATATTTGGCCTTGATATGGGCATTGGCGGTGCGGCGCTTGCAACATCTATATCAGAGATGGTGACTATGCTTTTGGCGCTTGATTATTTCTTGCGTGGCAAGTCGAATCTCAAATTTAGTTGCGCTAATATGCGCCTGCAGAAGCCATTAGTGAAAATGATTTTGTTAATCGGCCTCACTCCTTGCTTTATACAGCTAGCCATCAGTCTTTCACAAGCTGTCACCAATAGTGCTCTGCGCACTTATGGCGGTGATTTGAGCATAGGCGCGATGACCACAATCGTCACCATCATTATGCTCTTCTTTATGCCACTATTCGGCCTAGCTCAAGGCATGCAGCCAATAGTGGGCTATAACTATGGCGCGCAGAAACTTGATCGAGCGAAACGCGCCTTTGTGTTAGCCACTATCTGGGGCACAGCGTTCTTCTTTGTCGCAATAATTTTTACACTGGGCTTTCCAGAAATTATTGTAGGCTGGTTTAATCGTGACCCAGAGCTATTTGCGCTCACTATTGATGGTATACGCAAAGATACATGCACACTTCCACTCGCGGCTGTTGGTATAATAGGCTCCACATATATTCTATCAGTGGGCAAGGCGCAATTATCAATGCTATTAAGCATGTTGCGCCAGATAATAGTGCTGATTCCTACACTGATATTCCTGCCAAGATTCATCGGTCTTGATGGTGTATGGTTTGCCCAACCTGTGGCGGATGTGATATCTACAGTAGTTGTGATCTATGTGCTTGTGAAGGAATTTAATGGTTATAAGAGGCGAGGAGTTTGAGATTACAAAAATACTAAAACCGTCGTAAATACAATAAAGTTGACTTTTCTTCTTATCTACCATAGTATAACGCGTGATCAAATTGTTCGTTGTTAGGGGGCTCTGATGAAACTGTCTTTTCGTATGCGTATCTTGTTACCTGTTATCTTGTCTGTGGCTGTTGCCTTTGTTGCGACTGTGCTTATTGTTTACTCTATTTTTTACAAGGAGATTGATTCATCGGCCAAGGCAAATGCATGGAACTTATCTTACAGGAATAGTAATATTGTGAAAAGCACCCTTGAAAAGCTTGTGCGCACTTCTTCGACAATAGCTGAAGCGACAGCAGCTATGACAGATCGTCTCGATCGCCAAGATACAGTGGCTTTTTTACGCGAAACGTTAGCTAATAATCCAGAGGCAGTGAGTGTATGGGCCATTTGGGAGCCTAATATGTTTGATGGTGCTGATGCAGAAAACATGGGGCAAGCTAGCCTTGGTTCAGATGAAGCAGGGCGCTTTGCGCCAGTGGTAAGCAATGTAAACAATTCAGTTGCTATTGAAGCACTTACTGGGCTTGATGAAGCCGATTGGTATCAAAAACCGCTAACTACTGGCAAAATCAATATGACCAATCCTTTTGAATATGAATTTAATGGGAAAATGGCAAAAATAATCACTATAAGCACACCTATGGTTAAAAATGGCGCTATTATTGGCGTTGCTGGAATGGATGTAAATATTGACTTTTTGGCAGAGATCTTTAATAACATCAAAGTGTATGAAACAGGCTACGCCTTCTTTATGGATCAAGATTTTATTGTGACCACCCACCCAAATCCTGACTCTGTAGGCAATCGCACGGCTGTGTATGAAGAGCTGAAGCCTTATGCTGATAAACAGGAAGAATATTTTATTGAGCGTCCATCAGCAGCCACAGGTATAGTTTCTTACACATTCTATTCACCTGCACATATTGACGAAACTGATTACACTTGGTATATGGGTATGAGCATACCTAAAAATGAAGCTTTTGCGAATCTGACATCAACTAGCAAGCTTATTGTTGCTGTGGCTGTGTTAGCAATACTTTTGGTGGGAGCTATCGTATTCTTAGTGGTTCGTAGCCTTATGAAGCAGCTAGGCGGCGAGCCAAGTGTGGTAGTGGCAGCTGTTCGCGAGATTGCTCAAGGCGATTTTACCGTTCGTATACCTTTACATAAAAATGACCAAAATAGCCTTGCAAAATCAGTGGATGAAATGGTTGGCAACCTGAATGGCATTATTAATAAAAGCGTAGAAATCGCTAATCTGCTCAAAATCTCTAGTGCGGATCTCTCTGCAGGTGTGCAAGAGCTTGCTGCTGGCACAACAGAGCAGACTAACAGCTCCGAACAGATATCCACGGCAGCTAATGAAATGACCAATGCAATAGGCGATATCGCTCGCAGCATCACAGATATACAAACCTTCTCGCATCAGACAGCCGATCAGGTGACAAGCGGCCGCGATTCTGTAAGCTCCGCTATAGATGAGATTGCCAAGATACAGACCAGCGTGAACGATGCATCCGAGATGGTTGACCATCTCAGCACAAAAGCGGCAGAGATTCGCAATATCGTAGGTGTAATTACAAATATCGCTGATCAGACAAACCTGCTTGCGCTGAACGCTGCCATAGAAGCTGCAAGAGCGGGTGACGCGGGGCGTGGATTCGCTGTGGTAGCTGATGAAGTGCGCAAGCTAGCAGAGAACACCCAGCACGCGACAGCTGAGATAGCCCAACTGGTAGGAGACACCGAGACAGGCATGGTGAATGTGACTAACTCTATGCAAGCCGTGACAGGCCAGGTGAATACAGGTGTGGAAGCATCAAGCGCAATCACAAGCATACTGGAGGATATCTCCAATGGCATCAATCAGCTAGAGGCAATGGTGGATAGCATCTCCGCAGCTACCCAAGAAATGAGTGCCACTAGTATGGAAATTCACAATGACCTAGGCGAGATCACTAATGTATCACGTGAAGTGCACAGCACAACTGAGCATCTCGCAGAAAGCGCCACTGAGCTGGAAGGCGTATCTACAAATATGAAAGATATGATGAGCCAGTTTAAGTGTGAAGCATGCTAAATAGGTAAATAACAGGGCGGGAAATCCCGCCTTTTTCTCAATGTACATATCAGCCATAACAGCTATTGACTTTTTTTAGTAGCTTTGGTAAAAACGTTATCTTGTAAGTCAAGCATGATAATGATACAATCTTATGTTTGACAGTAATAGTGGCTGTGACAGGGTCTCTGCAGCGAGCTGCGGGTGAACCCCGCCAGGGTCGGAAGGCAGCAACGGTAATTCGTTTGCTCGGGTGCCAGAGCAGCTCTGTCCAGCCGCTATTGCTATCTATACATTATTATAATGCATTGAAAAAAGGAGTGCCTTTAATGCTTGCTGCAATGCGTAAGAAAAAAATACTGAATCTATTCCTATGGCTCGTTATCATCGCTTTCCTTGCCACAATCGTTGTGGTGTGGGGTCTTGGGGATAATCAAGCCACCACTAACTATGTCGCAAAGATTGATGACACGCAGATTAGTTACCTTGAATATAGCAGAGCCTATGAAAACACAGCCAACCAGATGCGTCAGCTCTATGGCTCGCTCGCAGACACCCTCCTAAGCACAGAGGGCATG
>JAITWL010000225.1 GCA_031285285.1 Deferribacteraceae bacterium
GGAAAAAAAGCGAAAGTAGCGCTCACAGCTGTTATGAGAAAGATGTTGATCGCCATCAACGCAGAAGTAAAAAAAGTCGTACAACTGGGTTGATGACGAAGGATAAAGGCATATTTTATTAAGAATTGGAATTACATAGCCCCATCGGGCTGAGGCACAAATTCATAGCCTGTTTCAGCTTCTTTAATTTTGCCAACCAGCGGCGACACCATATGCATGCCTGCAACATATGCCTGCGAGCCTGCGATATCAGCCATCAGCGCTTTGCGAGTGGCTATGGCCGTTTTAGGATCACTATCATATTTCAGGTAGGTATCTGGATCCATGAATTGTATAGCGGTGTGCACTATATCGCCCCAGATAACAAGCGTTTTGCCGCCGCTAGTGATCTTATATGCTGTGTGGCCTGGTGTGTGCCCAAAGGCAGGCACGGAAACTATGCCTGGCGCAATATTTGCATTCTGCGCAAAGCGTGTCATATTAGAATAAGCCTTGAGTATCGCACTAGCAGAGCCTTGTTTTTCCCACCAAGCTGCCTCTTCTGTAGCTATATAGACGTGAGCCTTCTTAAATACAGCGCTTGTGCCATCTACCATGCCGCCGATATGGTCTCCATGCGTATGAGTCAACACTATCATGTCAACATCGTCAGTCATCACACCTGCTTTCGCGAGCATCTGCTTGGTATTGGTCGGCTGAAGCCCTGTGTCAAAAAGGATGGTTTTGCCATTAGCTTTTAGCACGAAATATGACATGCTGCTGCCATCCCAGCCCTTGATATTGGTAAGGCTTGCCAGTTTAGATGGATTTTCATTCAAGACATTGGCTGGATTCATAGCATTCGCCTGCTGCATGATAGCAATAAGCTCAAAATCGCCCAATTTGTAACGGTGAATCTCTTGTGCATAAGCCATAGTCGCTGCTCCCGCCATAATCATGATTACAGCTAATAGTTTCAAAATGTTACGCATTTTCCCCTCCGAAATTTATTCTCACTTATATTTATCACAAATCCTTTGTAGCCAATCAGTTGCTTCGCCCTTTGTCAACTCTTTGATAATATTAAATTCTGGCTGTGGGTATGGGTGCACTGGCGCTAAAAAATTCACATCCCAGCTGCGATTAAGCATATTTTCACGATGAATCAAAATAATTTTATAGTCATCAATTTCAGGTAGTGATTGCACTTGCATATCGCCAAATACCATAGTCACAGGATTATTCACAAATTGACCACCTACACAAGCATGGGCTGTGTGAAAGCCAAACACAGCCATGTCGCTATCTTTGCTTAGCTTTTTGCCATAATCAAAGCGGTTATGCACGTATAGATCAGTATCTTCGCAATATTTGTAGTCCACATGCATTTCTTTTAATATTCCAGCATGATGAAAGGCTAGCTGCAAAAGCGATAGCAAGCTAAAATTATTTTCCACATGTTGTACAGTGCATTCCCAAGCCCTTGTGTGCTCTACATCTATCACAACAAGCTTTTCCTCATCACATAGATCAAGTACACGTGTAAGGTATTGATATTTATCAAAATGGTCAGAAAGCTGCTCGAATTTTTCGCGATAATCTGCCAAGGTTAGCCGCTGCGTTTTGTCACGCGTAGCCACGGCCATAGTGCTTTGAATCATAAAATAATATCCCATATAGGCGCGATAGCCATCAGGATTGCTTTCAAGCGAAGGCTCATCATCTGATAAGTCAAGCAGCAAGTCGCTGATTCTCTTACAAAAACGTAGGATCAAATCAAGCTTGGCACTTTGGAAGCCATTTTCTACACATGAGCCGACAATTACAGCACAGACGCAAGCTTTAAATGGATCAAAATCTGCCAAATGCTCCAGCAAGAACTCCACAGAAGGCTTTTTTATCTGATGACCCTCAGGATCGTTCCAGTATGTGCCAAAACATTGCGATGCGACTGCATCAAATGTGAATTCAAATGAAGGTTCCTTGCCATAGGCAATAAAATTATCAGAAAACTGACTCATTGTAACTCTCCGATCTTCTTTTTAATAAATGCTAATGCAGCATCCTCGCCCTGCAATAGGCCAAATGTCAGCCTGAAATTGCAATCATCCATGATATCAGAGATCCAGTGCCCGCTTTGCCTATCTGGCGCGGCTGCCAGCATCGTGGCTCCATTCACAAGGTAGCCATTATAGGCATTAATCTTATCAATAGCTGCAAGAAGTATATCTGGATTGAAGCCATAATAATGCTCTATGAAAGGAAGTAGCAACGGCAATAGTTTATAATAGTGCCAAGCTGCACGCTCAGGATTATTAAGCGCTTCTGCCATACAAGGCTTGCTTTTATTAAGTAAATCAACACAACCACGCTGTACCTGTCTGCTAGGATGAAGTTTTTCAATATCTTCCACATTTCCATTCGCGAAAAGAACTGCTAGAAAAAGCGTAAGGCGCTCGTCTTCTGTGAAAGCATCTCTATAGGGTACATTCAGGCTATGTAGACCGAATAGCTTTTCTATATCAGGCGTTGCGTCTGCCAACATCTGCCATAAGCCTGATTTCTCCGCCTGTTCATAGATCAATGCTGTGGCATGCTTGGCATTGGCAAATTTCTTGAGTTCTTCATATATGCGCTCGCCAGCCACTGTCGCTAGCAGCGGCATTTTCGCCTTGGCTAGCTCAATAAAAGCCTCGGATAGCGTAAAACCAAGCGTAGCCGCCTGTCGAAAACCGCGCAGAATACGGACAGGATCATCATCGAATGTCCGATCGTACACAGGCACAATGCGCTTGCTCTCCAGATCGCTAGGATCGCCTATAATTTCACCATCCATGCTCATAGCAAGATTATTGATAGTGAAATCGCGGAAGCGAAGATCCTCTTCTATAGTAGCTCCACGCGGTGCAGATATGTCAATGTAGCCACCAGCATAAGGGATACGTATATTATCTTTGAATAACACTGTGTGGCTATGTAATTCTTTTGCTATCAGTTTCGCATAGGCTTTATAGTCACCAATTGCCACAAAATCAAGATCGCTAGAGCTAAGGCTGAGGAGCATATCGCGCAATGCACCACCGACTAGATATATATCGCCATCCAGCTCATTGCGGGCTTGCTTCACTGCATCAAAAATGGATTTAAAGCGTGTAAATTGGCTTATTTTAGCACCCTCTTTTTATTATAGCTTTTTAAAAAATGCTCTAAAGTTTAGCTCTAGTTGCTCCTCTAACATCTGTCGTGATATCGCCTTTGCTAGAGCCACATAGTCTGCTGTATGTGTCACATATGCTGGCTCATTCTGCTTTCCGCGAAGCGGCACTGGCGCGAGATATGGGCAGTCTGTCTCTATGAATAGTCGCTCTAGCGGAAGCTGCGCTAACGCTGCATGCAGCTGAGTGGCCTTAGGATAAGTCACATTGCCAGCAAAGGAAAACATCACATTTTGCCGTGCTAAGCCCCAATCCACAAGGCTTTGTTCGCCACTGAAACAATGAAAAAGTATCTGATGATCAGCTTTGCCAAGCATATTTTCCAGCACAGCCACTGTATCCACGGCAGCTTCGCGACAATGGATGATTATAGGCAGCGCAGAGGCTATAGCCAAGTCGATCATCGTTGAAAATACTTCTATTTGTGTAGCTTTAGGCGATATATTCCTGTAAAAATCAAGCCCCACTTCGCCTATTGCGAGCACTTTCTTATGAGAAGCAAGCTCCTCTAGGAGTCCAAGCTCTTTATAATCAAATTCTGCTGCATCATGTGGGTGCACGCCTACTGCAGCATAAACATCTGCATGGCGTTCAGCCATTTTCACAGCTTCACGACTATCAGCAGCTGATATACCTATGGTGATGAAGCGCTCAATATGCTGAGCATGCGCCCTTGTGAGCAAATCAGCTGTGGA
>JAITWL010000176.1 GCA_031285285.1 Deferribacteraceae bacterium
GAATCGTTATAATCCGCGATTCATGCAGGAGATAGAGGAAAATGAAGACGAGATTCGGCGCGTGATGCAATATGTGCTAGAATCGAAACTATACTACTATATACGCTATAACGAGCCACGCCTGCGTAAAGAGCTGATAGATGCGCTGAATGCTTATTTTAAATATGGGCAGATTGATAGTCTGAGCCTATCAGGCTGGCCAGCTGTGAGATAAGAAACAAGGATTCTATTTTCATTAAATTATCAAATCACAATTTTAGTATAGTTACCCCATTTTTTGTTTGACAACTTGTAGCCCATAGGCTACATTATTCTATGTGGGAGATAATTCATGCAGTCTATATATTCCTCAGAGCATAATATCAAGATTCTTTGTGGTGGCACAAAAGGAACACAGAAAAAAGATATTGCCAAAGCTAAGGCAATGCGAAAATCCCTTATAGAGGAGGTAGATCATGAGCAAGATTGAGTTTAAACGCTTTAACATTGATGATTACTTAATGGATAGCGAGTCAATAGCAGAATATTTGAATGATATGCATACAAATGGTAGCATTGAGGAATTTTTAGTAGCCTTAAATGATGTTGTTCGTGCAAAAGGAGTAAAAAACATCGCACAAGAGGCTGGCGTGAATAGAGAGAGCCTTTATAAATCGTTAGATTCAAGTACTAAAGTTCGCTTTGAAACAATTGTTAATATTTTAAATGTACTTGGTGTTGAATTCAGCTTTAAACCCACAACAGCCGCTGTGAGATAAGTTTATGAAAATCATCTTCATCTTCGGTAGCATTAATATGGATCTAAGCATAGAGTGCTCGCGGCTTCCTGCTAAGGGTGAGACCTTACAAGGGCGCTCATTTTTGGAAAGCCCAGGCGGCAAAGGCGCTAATCAGGCTGTGTCTGCGGCTAAAACAAGCTTTCCTTGTGAAAAAGCTGGCGAACCCTTCGATAAAGTGCCTAAAACGGGGCAGACAAAGGTATATATGATTGCGCGAGTGGGCAATGATCGCTTAGGCGCGGCTGTTATAGAAACGCTTCGCTCATATAATGTTGATACCACGCATATTTTACAAGATGGCTCAAGCACAGGCGTTGCCGTTATTGTGCGCAGCGAAGGTGATAATCGCATAATCTGTGACTATGGCGCAAATCACGAGATCGATAGCAGCTATGCAATAGAGGTGTTGCAAAAAAACGCCAAGGCTGGCGATATTTTTTTGACACAGCTGGAATGCAGACCAGAAGAAGTGTTTGCCACATTGGTAGAGGCGAAACGGCTAGGGCTAGTGACAATATTCAATCCCGCACCTGCAATGAGCTTGCCAGCTGAGCTATATAAGCATATAGATTATATTGTGGTCAACCAGACCGAATGCGCAATGCTGACAGGCATCCACCCTAAGACGGCGGAGGAAAGCTATCCCGCGCTTGATTATTTTCGTGAGCAAGGCGTGGCCAACCCTATAATCACGCTTGGCGAGCTAGGCAGCGTTTGGCATGGTGTCCATTATCTATCAGTGCCTGTGGATGTGGTGGATACCACAGCCGCTGGTGATGCCTATATCGGCGCATTCGCCAGCAGCCTAGCCGCAGGCAAGCAGGAGGATAGCGCGCTGGGAAACGCCACCCTTGCCGCCGCCATCACCATCACACGCCTAGGCGCACAGCAGGCTGTGCCTACACTGGAAGAAATTGAAGAATTCGGGATTCAGCTGAGAACTAAAGGATTGTGATTTTTCCTTGATTTTTCAAAAAAAAAAAAAACGATACTTTTGAAAAGTACTCAAAACTGAAGGAGAAATCACTATGGACTACGACAGCATACGCCTTGAGGATATCAAAATTGACAAAGCCGCTCTTGACAAAGCAAAGAAGGATGACCACTGGCAGAATGAAGCGGCACCTGGCATCTTTCGTGAAATATGGCATGTTGATGCTAAGAAACAGCGCCCTGCATTTATGCATAAGATGGATGGCGTTGGCATCAAGCATGGAGTGAATGTCAACTATGCTGATAAGCGCATGGGCAAGCTTACTAAAGCTCTTAAACCTATGAAAGTAGGCTGGAAGGATTATTTACTTTCAGAAATCGATAAAAACCCAATACTCGCTGCATCAAAAGATGCCTGCATCTATGATTGGCCTAATATCGCTGTTTATATCTGGACAAGTAACGAAGAGGAAGTGCCAGTGCTATTAAGCGAAGTGTCCAAGGCCATACGCAAGCTAGCGGGCGGCGATGAGGCGGGCGGTGATTCTGCCAATCTGAACGGCGAATTGCAAAGCGCGCTTGATGATGGCGATGCAGAGGGCTACGCAGAACAATTCATAGAGCTGATGGGCGAAGGCAGCACAAAAGAAATCGCTGCAGCCTTTGATGCTGCATGCACATTGCTAGAGGGCGATATTAATCCGTTGCTGCTAGGCGCGATGGCTGCGGCTACTATAAAAATCGGCACAAAGCCGCTGAAAGACTTTGTGAAAAAGGCTGAGCTGGCCGAACAAATCCAAGATATGGATGATGACTTTAATGAAGAATTCATCCTAGCGCTGCAACAGGCTTATACGTATGCCACAAGCGAAGATGGGCTTGCAAACAAGGAGCTTGTGAAGCGTTATTATGACAATATTAGCGAAATCATGAAAATTTGTGGCTATAAAGTCAAGAAAAGCTCCATTATGACGA
>JAITWL010000287.1 GCA_031285285.1 Deferribacteraceae bacterium
TTGAAGATTTGAAAAAACTGCTTGGTGCATCGCATTATGGAGATACTGAGGCAGAAGGGCTTTATTTGAGGCATGAGGCAGATGACTGGCTGGAAGGCAGAGCAAAGCTTGTGCGTCCACAATTTGTCCAACAAGGCGAAACACATTGGAAAAAGAAGCAATTAACATTGAATAAGATATTGGAAATAAATTAAATGGCAAAACTAGAAAACCTTTTTGCGTCTCGTTTTATGAAGGCTCGCAAGAGCAACAGCCTATTGTCGTTCCTTTCGATCACGTCCATTGTGGGTGTGATGATAGGTGTGGCGGCGTTGATCGTGGTGATCAGCGTTATGGATGGCTTCACGGAGAATCTCAAGCTGAGATTCTTAGGGGCAAACCCTCATATCACTGTGGCTAGTGGCAATGGTAGGCCTATCCTTGATTGGCAGGAGCTGATTGTTGATATCAAGGCTGTGCCACATGTGTCGCAGGCATCACCTTTGATTATGGGCACTGCTATGATATCTGATGCCAATGCCGTCACTGGAGTATTTATCCGCGGCATCGATCCAGTTAATGAGAGCGCTGCACTCAAAGAGAGCGTGCGGATTGGCTCGTTGGATGAGTTGAGGCCAGCATCTAAAGCGACACTTCCCAATGTGCTAGTTGGCAAAGAGCTGATGCGTAAGGGCATGATTCCTGGCAATGACATAACCATCCTTAGCCCCAATATGACGCGTAGCGCCTTCGGCCTTGTGCCTAAGATGCGTGAATATAATGTGTCAGGCTATTTTGATGCAGGTATGTTTCAACATAATGGCATACTGGTGTATATGGAGCTTAGCGAGGCGCAAAGCTTCTTTGGGCTTGGTGATAGCGTTAGTGCTATTAATGTAAGCGTGGATAACCCTGATAATGCACCAATTATCGCGCGTGAAATCCAGACTATGCTTAATGGACGCCCCAGCAACAATATGCTATCCGCATATGACTGGCTCAGCCTGAATACTATGCTTTTTGAATCGCTAAAGCTAGAGCAGTATGCACTTTTTGTGATATTGACGTTGATCATAATCGTGGCCTCGTTCACAATAGTGAGCATGATCACTGTGACAGTGAAGGATAAACGCAAGGAAATAGCTATCATTCGGGCAATGGGCGGATCAAAAGACTTGATCAGCAAGATATTCATTCGCCAAGGCATCATCATCGGCTTTGTGGGCACTATGCTTGGCAATCTCTTTGCGCTAGCGATCAGCTTTGTGCTGATGAATTTTAAGATAATTGATGTCCCCGCGGAGATTTACTATTCAGAAACTATACCCATCAAGCTTTCGGCGCCAATATTCGTGATAGTCACAGTTTGCGCACTTTTGATCACCTTTATAGCGGCGCTCTTTCCTGCAAAGATGTCTGCGAAGATGTCGCCTATTGAGGCTATCAGGAACGATTAAAGCTTTGGTATCTTTGGCATAATATTGAAATATTGTGTGAATATGATATTTGTGAATGGCGGCAACTATTTTGCAGAGACAATAATTTGACACATATGAACGCTTTAGAATTTCGAGGATAAGTCATATGAATTTCACTCACCTACATCTACACACGCAATATTCCCTCTTAGATGGAGCTATCCTTATTGATAAGCTCATCCCGCGTCTCAAGGATATGGGGATGATTAGCTGCGCTATCACTGATCATGGCTCTATGTATGGCGTTGTAGATTTTTATAAACAGTGCACAAAGGCTGGCATCAAGCCTATCATTGGTTGCGAATTTTATATATCGCCTACCACGCGCTTTGAGCGGGAATATACCCGCGGACAGGTCAGCAACTATCACCTGATTCTTTTGGCAGAAAATGATATTGGCTTTGCCAATCTTCGTATCCTTGCCACCAAGGCTCAGCTAGAAGGCTTTTATTTTCGTCCACGCATTGATAAAGAGCTGCTTGAGGCGCATAGCGAAGGGATCATTGCGCTATCAGCCTGCTTGGGTGGCGAAATCCCGCGGAGGATTATGACTGCTGGTTATGCTGATGCTCGTGATGCTGCGCTAGAATATGAGCGCATCATGGGCAAGGGCAATTTTTTCCTTGAATTGCAGCATAATGGCATACCTGAGCAAGATGTGGTAAACGCTGGTCTCTTAAATATCGCCGAAGAGACAGGCATACCGTTGGTGGGCACCTGTGACTGTCACTATCTGAATAAGGGCGAGCACGACTCGCACGAAGTGTTGATGTGTGTGCAGATGCAAGCAGTATTAGGCAACGGCCGCCATATGGAGACGGCTTCCGAAGAATTATATGTGAAATCTCCAGAAGAGATGGTCGCCGCCTTCGCCAAAACTCCTGAAGCTATCGAAAATACACAAAAAATCGCCGACCGTTGCAATGTCACTATGGAATTTGTCAAAGAAGGCCAAGGGCATATGCCTATTTACGAAGTGCCCCAAGGCTTTACGCAAGATAGCTATATGACACATATCGCCGAAGATGGTCTCAAAACGCGATTACAAGATGTGCCCGAGAGCGAGCATGAGAGCTATCATAAGCGCCTTGCGGCTGAGCTGACTGTTATTCGCCAAAAGGGCTATGTGAGCTACTTCCTGATTGTGTGGGATTTTATCAACTATGCTCGCGAGCAGGGCATACGCGTTGGCCCGGGGCGTGGATCGGGCGCAGGCTCACTGGTGGCCTATTCCATGAGGATCACTGATGTAGACCCCATGAAGATGAAGCTCTTCTTCGAGCGTTTCTTAAACCCTGAACGCCCATCTATGCCCGATTTTGATATAGATTTCTGCGTGCGCCGCCGTGGCGAAGTGATCGACTATGTCAGCAAAAAGTATGGCGCAGATCATGTATCGCAGATCAGCACATTTGGCAAGCTTTCTGGCCGTGGCATCGTCAAAGATGTATGTCGGGTGCTTGATATCCCGCTTGATATCGCTGGAAAGTTTTCCAATATGATCCCTAGCACGCCAGGCATGACATTTTCCAAGGCATTGAAAGAAAATCCAGATATCGCAAAGGCATTCTTAACTATCGATAAGGGTGAAGATCTGCTGAAGCATTGCACTAATCTGGAGGGGCTATTGCGTCAATCAGGTATGCATGCAGCAGGCATAGTCATCACAGATAAGCCTATAGTAGAATATGCGCCGCTTGCTAGAGGCAAAGATGGCGAGGTGATTGTCCAATATGAGATGAAGCTATTGGAGGATATAGGCTTGGTGAAGTATGACTTCCTTGGCCTTGCCAACCTTACCATCATTGATGAAGCACTCGATCGTATCCGCAGACAGGTCGACCCAAATTTTGACCTTGCTAAGATTCCCTATGATGACAAAGCGGTCTATGATATGCTTTCCCGCGGCGAATCCACAGGCGTATTCCAATTTGAATCTGATGGCATGCGCCGCCTGATGAAGAAGCTGCAGCCATCTGTGCTGGAAGACCTTATCGCCCTAAACGCCCTCTACCGCCCAGGGCCTATCAATGGCGGCGTGTTGGATGATTTTTGTGATAGAAAGCATGGAATACAGAAGATCGTCTATGCTCTGCCAGAGCTAGAGCCTATATTGAAAGAGACCTATGGCATCATCGTATATCAAGAGCAGGTAATGGAGATCTCGCGAGCTGTAGCTGGCTATTCCCTAGGTGCTGCGGATTTGCTTCGCCGCGCAATGGGTAAAAAGAAAGTGGAAGAGATGGCCGTGCAAAAGCGAATCTTTATTGATGGTGATGAAGCAAAGGGCATTGCTGGCGCAAGAAAGCTTGGCTTCAATGTGAAAACAGCTGGCGAAATCTTTGACTTGATGGAAAAGTTTGCCGAATATGGCTTTAATAAGAGTCACTCCGCTGCATATGCTGTGGTTGCGTATCAGACGGCTTATCTACGTTGTAAGTATCCTGCGCAGTTCCTCTCTGCGTGCATGAGCTCCGAGCAGGCTACTACAGAAAGCCTTGTGCTATATATTGAAGATGCACGCGGCGTGGGGCTTGATGTCCGCACGCCTGACATCAATAAATCTGGCGTCCAATTTGATTATAACGAAGATGCCATCTGGTTTGGCTTACGCTCAGTGAAAGGCGTGGGCGAGAAAGCCGCTAATGCTATAGTGGAAGAGCGTGTGAAGCATGGTGCATATAAGAGCTTCTATAATTTTTGTGACCGTATCGATCTGCATACTGCTAATAAGAAGGCTCTTGAGGCGCTGATCTATGCGGGAGCTTTTGATTGCTTTGGCAAGCGCCGCAGCCAGCTCTTAGCTGTGCTTGAGAGCTGCATGGAGCAGGGGCAGCGCAAGCAAAAGATGAAGGAGCATGGCATACAGAGCATTGAGGATTTTCTCTTTGCTGATGAAGAAGAGCAGGATAGCGTTGATGACGAATTTTACCCAGATACACCTGAGCTGCCTGATAGAGAGCTCTTATCGCAAGAAAAAGCAATGCTATCAATGTATTTTTCATCACACCCCGTGCTTGAGGCGGAGAAGCTATCCAACAAAAGCTTTGGCACCACTGCTGGTGCGCTAAAATCAAACGATGGCGATGAACTGACAGTGCTTGCGATGATCAAATCTGTCAAGAAATTGCGCACTAATAAGAATAATGAAAATAAACCAAGCGAAGATATGGCTGTGCTGGTGCTAGAAGATATGGTGGGCACTGTGGAGGCTGTGGCCTTCCCTCGCACATATAAGGCTTATCTATCTAAGATGGAAGCAGAGCAAGTGGTGGTGGTGGAAGGCAAATGGAGCGTGCGTGGCGACCGCGCAAGCATACAAATTAATGATATATACACTCTGGAAGAGGCTCTTGAGCGCTGCACCAAAGGGCTGGAGCTATCAATGGAGCTATCAGCACTTTCCTTGACAGAAGTGGACACGCTCTACAAGCTGGTCAGCCAATACACAGGCTCTATGCCGCTACGCCTAAAGATAAGCAATAAAGACTATTCGCTTGATATCCCATTGGCAAGCAAATTCAGCATCAAGCCAAGCGAAGACTTCCTCAATCATATGAAAAGACAGTATGGAGCAGGCTGCTGCCGCGTGCTGGCTGATGAGCGCTATGCCGATAAATATAATTTTGAGCCATATTATACGGAAATGGACTACGCAGAGATGATAGAAGAAGCATAGAGCCTGCAATAAAAAAACTCTTGCAAATCGTAGCATCAAAGATATAGTAGTGATATGAGGAAGGCCGTCGCTTTTTGCTTATTTTTGTTTTGCACCACATATGCCGCTGATTTGGATTATGACTATCGCTCTGGCGGCAGCCAATCGCCTACGCAATTTGAGCAGTCTATCACTTTAGCTGATATGTATCCTAATAGCGTCACCATCTTTTCGCGTGGCTATAGTGCCTCTTGGGCGCTATCGTCAGTGGATGATTTTGCGGCAGATAGCCGTGGGCTGACTGCTATACGCCAGCAAGACTTGATCACTTTGCCTGATAATGCCTGTGGTGGGCTTCTTGCCCATGAGGAAGGCTCAGTGCAGCGAAGCGGTGATCACTTGATTGTGTCATCTGCCGATACCCACACTCTATATTACATTCCCGATTGCGGCTGGTATAATCGCAGCCCAAAAGAAGGCAGCATCATAGATTTTAATGATGAATATATCTGCGAGGCTTCGCCAGATGGCTATGCCGTGAAGGATGCTATTGGATTGACTGTCTATCGTGGTGAAACAACTGAGCCTCCACTGGCAGCTTACAGCCGCAATGGTAAATGCTACTATATAGGCAATAAAGGCACATTAACACAGGTTGATCCCAAATATGGCGAAATGACTACCTTATTTGAAACAGCTTTTGCGGCCACAGCAGCTCAAGCTACTGATAATGGTCTGCTTGTGATGGGCGATGAGGCTAGTCAATACATGTTTATTCGCTTTGAGCAGGATAAGGCTATCTATGTGGACTATTATCCGCAGCCAGCGAGTGACTGCCTACTAGCAATTGGCAGCAGCGAGCCTTTTTGCGCAGATGAATATCCAGAACTATTTGCTGAGGCGAAAGATGCAGATAAGCTAGCCGCTACTGCTGAGGGGATATACATCTTGCAGAATGAGCAGCTCACAGCCTATGAGGCAAGCGAAGGCTGGGTGAAATCATTTATACCAAGCGCAGCTATGCCTTATGCCTGTAAGGTTGCAAACGATTATATTTACTATCTTGATTTAAGCGGCGCAATGTGGCAGATTGATTTGCAAAGCCAGACTGTGGAAAAAATTGTCGCATTTCCTAAATCGCCTGAGTGTCAGCCTGTGAGCTTTAAAGATGGCGCTTTTTTCAGTGCAAACGGTAAATTTTTGTATCAGTATGCTGAGCTGATTATGCAAGAAGGCGGCAGATCCTTATATAAAAGGGATCAGGGCGATGTGTTATATTATTTTGTGACACAATAAAGAATGGCAAGATTTTTGCTATAACACTAGAAGGATTTGCAGGATAAAGCATCTATAGTGTGCAGAAGCGATAGAATAATCGGAAGGCATATTCATAAAGGAGTATTCATAAATGAAGGTTAAGGTATATGTTTCTTTGCGTGAGAGTGTGCTTGATCCGCAGGGTCAGGCCATTTGCGAGGCGCTAAATCGAACAGGCTATGATTTTGTCACAGATGTGCGCGTCAGCAAGGTGTTTGAGCTTGAAATCAATGGCGAGCCAAAGACTTTGGGCACAAAGTCAGGAATTTTTAAAGCAGAAATATATGATGCAAAGAAAATGAAGGCAATACGTGAACAAGTGGAAAAATTTGCTGGTGAACTCTTGGCAAACCCAATCATCGAAACATTCCGTATAGAAGAGGAAGAGGAGGACGACTAATGTTAAAAGCAGCAGTCGTAAGATTTCCTGGTTCTAATTGTGATCGGGACTGTTTCCATGTGCTCCAAGATGTCCTTGGTGCTGATACGCGCTTCCTCTGGCATAAGGATCACAACAAGATCAAAGACCTTGATCTAGTGGTGCTCCCAGGCGGCTTCTCCTATGGAGATTATCTCCGCTGCGGGGCTATAGCGCGCTTTTCACCCGTGATGCAAGAAGTGATTGAGTTTGCAGAGCGCGGCGGCATGGTGGTGGGTATCTGCAATGGCTTTCAGATTCTCACAGAGGCTCAGCTACTGCCGGGCATGCTTGTGCGCAATAGATCACTGAAATTTATCTGTAAATACATCAATCTGCGCGTTGAAAATACTAAAACTCAATTCACATCAAAGTATAATGATGGTGAAGTGATCAATATCCCTATAGCTCATGGCGAAGGCAACTACACCGTGGAAGATGATGTGTGGGCAGAGATGCAGGCTAATAGCCAAGTGGTATTTCGCTATTGCTCTGCCGATGGAAGCGTGGATGCTGCGAGCAATCCTAATGGTAGCCGTGATAATGTGGCAGGCATAGTGAATAAGCGCGGCAACGTCCTTGGCATGATGCCGCACCCTGAACGTGCTGCTGAGCCGCTGATGAAGACAGCGCATGGGTATAGATTTTTTGAATCCATAAAGAACGTGTTCGCATAACAAAGCTTTCCTATGTAACGAGTTCTAAGCGCCAGCACAGGACGTGCCGATGGAGCATTAATATTGGAGGTAGCAAACAATGCGCCTGATTACTTTTCTTCTAGCCTTAACATTTTGTATCAATGCTCATGCGTTGCGCATCGTTGATCGTGCGCAGGCGCCGCTTTCTGGCGTGCAGATCTTCGTGCTCAGCCCTGAATATGGCAGAGATTACGATAGATTTT
Organism: Deferribacteraceae bacterium; assembly: GCA_031285285.1. GTDB lineage: Bacteria > Chrysiogenota > Deferribacteres > Deferribacterales > JAISNW01 > JAITWL01. The sequence goes on from JAITWL010000287.1 coordinate 7,752, forward strand.
TTGTCGACATGGCTGATAAGGGCGTGGACACTGTCTTCTTCCGAGTCTTTCATAATGCCAAAGACCGTGTGCATGGCTATGCTGATAATCCTTGTCCGCAAGGCGGCGTCTATTTTGCCACACAAAACGCTTGCACCGTAAGCGATATGCTGCCTGATGTAGTGGCAGCAGGTCGGCGGCATGGCGTGGCAGTGTATGCATGGATGGCTACACGTTCGTTATCATTCTTGAAAACGCCAGCCACTATGTCGCAAAGCTTCACCCCCACTGGCTTTACTGAGGGCTATGGCGCAAAAATCTTTGATGGCAGAGTACGCGAGACGCTGAAACGCTTGATGAAAGATATCGCTCGCACAGGCGTGGATGGCATCTTGCTGCAAGATGACTATATAATGAAGTATACTGAGGGTGCAGATAGGCTTGCCTGTAACAAATTCACCACTGACACAGGCGTTGCCTGCAATGCAACCTCTTTCTTTGATCTGAGAGCCAATACTGATGGTAGCCTGCGCTTTGGTAGCGCCACGCCTAATGGCCAGCTATGGTATCGCTGGAAAGCCGCACAACTGCAAAACCTTTTTGCAGAGATGCGCAACCAAACGCGTATTATCAACCCAAATATGAAATGGGCATTGAATGTATATTATGAAACACCTATCTATCCAGATCAGGGGCTTGCTTGGTATGCGCAAGATTTGAAAGGCATGTGGGATGCTGGGGCGGACTATATCGCTGTGATGGCTTACCAAGAGCAGATCATGAAAGAGAAAAATCTCGACCGTGGCGGCTTTTTAAACTTTATATCTGAGCTTTCTGCAGCTTCGCTGGATTCTGTGAATAGCAATGCCCGTGTGATATTTAAGGTGCAAGCAACAGAATTTGGCACTGGTCGCCCTGTGAATGTGCAAGAGCTAAACCTGCTCTGCAATAGGCTCAATCGCGAGGGTGCAGTCAGCATAGTGCAACTGCCAATATATAATGGCATGGATATTTTGCCTGTGTGTGGGTTTAAGTGATTGCACTCACAAAAATTATATGTTAGTGTCAACATATGAAGGTTAGGATAACAAAAGATCCAGAAGTGCGAAAAAACGAGATTCTTGATGCTGCTAGTGCACTTTTTCTTTCCAAAGGCTATGTGAAAACAACTGTAAGCGATATTATCGAAGTTGTCGATATCGCAAAGGGGACTTTTTACTACTATTTCAAGTCGAAAGAAGAAGTGATGAACGCTTTGGCAGAGCGTTTCATTGATAACGCTACGCAATATATGCAGCAGATGCTGGATGCAAAGCTTCCTGCGGCAGAGAAGATGCGCCGATTGATCACGGATTCTGGCAATCTGGGTGGCGTGGAGATGGCAGAGCAGCTGCATCAAGCAAATAACACAGAGATGCACCTCAAAAGCATTGTGGGCGCTATCCATAGTTGTTCTCATGCAGTTGGTGAAATTGTCCAGCAAGGCATTAATGAAGGCATATATCGCACCAAATACCCTAGGGAAATAGCTATCATTATGCTAGCTGCATCAAATTTTCTCTTTGATGAGGCCATTTTTAGCTGGAAGAAAGATGAACTAGCCCGACTGGCGGAGGCATATGCAAGCATCATAGAGCAAGTGCTAGGCGTAGAAGCAGGTGGGCTTAGCTATATAGCTGAATCTATTATGAAATCAGGTGTTGGGCACGCAAAGCCCTAGTCAGATAGCAACCATTCCAAAACATTAATACGATTGATGCCGTTTTGTCCAATCCAGACCTCAGATAGCTGTCGGCCAGAGGCCATAATCATGAAGCCTAGACACGTCGAAGACTCCTCGCATTAGACTTGTCACGAAACAAGGCCTCGAATGCCAAGACCCATTCGCTTCGCTCAGGTGACAGCACACGTCATTGCGGCCTTGAGCCGCAATCCAGAATAAATCCAGTGTGGAGACGT
>JAITWL010000373.1 GCA_031285285.1 Deferribacteraceae bacterium
CCGCTTAATTATGGCTATAGAGATAATTTCATGCGCTTTGTTAATTGCGAAGCAGACACAGCTAAAATAGAAACACCTATCGAAACAAGAAAGCTAAAAATATTTGATAAACTTGATGAAATTAACTGGAAAAAGCTGCATCATGCCTATGGCACTGCTGAGGATGTGCCAGATTTGCTAAGGGCGCTGACTTCGCTAGATAAAAAAGCCCGAGAAGATGCCCTCTATGAGCTTTGTGGAAATATCTTTCATCAGGGCACGCGCTATTCAGCATCTGCCTATGCGATACCCTTTCTATATGGCATCCTTGATGATGAAAATACGCAGGATAAGGCAGAGCTCATCTCGTATATTGTGCATCTTGCCACGGGCTATCCTGAATACTGGCTGCCAAGGCAGAAGGTGCAGGCAAGGACAAAATCGGAGAAAGCTTGCTATCAGGCTGTGGCTGATGGCGAGGCGATGCTTTTGCGGGCGAGCTTTGATAAAGATAAGGCTGTGCGTAGCCATGCTGTGTGGGCATTAGCCTATCTTGCGCCAAAATTGCAGGCTGCTACTATTGCGCGCATAGCCGAGATGGCGAGTATTGTAGGCTCAGAAGAAAAAGCCAGCGCAGTCTTTGCGCTGGGGATTATTGACTTTCATAGCAGGGAGTATACCTATCTGCCGCTTTTTAGAGAGCTTTTCAGTGATAGCAAAGATATGCTTGTGAAAACGGCCGCAGCTATCAGCATTCTTATATCTGCCTGCTTTGTGGCAAAAAAATCCAAGTGTGAATCTGGCGATGAGCAGCTGAGATTTTTAGCTGCTGAGGCGCTGCCGTTTTTTCATAAGCCTGTGGAAAACTTTCCCTTCAATAATGGCGATATTCAGGGCTATATTTCTTCTGTGCTGGCTTTAGTCGATGCTGAGGCCGCTATGCCCGTGTTGCCAGCGCTCGCGGCTGTTTTGCCAGCTCAAACGGCTACAATATCAATGAGTATCACCTATGCTATACTTTCATTAATCGAAAAAGCTAATCCTGAGCTGCAAAAGCCCCATGAAGACTTTACAGCCTTTGAGCCAGCTTCGCAAAATGCCCTGAAGGCTATTGCCAAGCATGGCGGCTGGAAGGTGGGCGAGGTTACATTTGCGAACTATAGAGAGCTGCTGGGTGATTTTGGCTATCCGTCTAATCAAGAAGCTTTTGCGCTCTTTGTGGGAGTTAAGCATGCGTGAAGAAGAAATTGCCGCGCTCAGCCTGCGTCAGCACCTGCCAGATGCAGCTATCAAGGCCATTGTGGAGCAGCGAGGCACGTTGAAAGGTATGCTAGCGCTACCGATGGATGAATTATTCCATAATTTTGGCATTGAGCCGCAAAAGGCTAATGCCATCATCAAGACAGATACGCGAGAAGCTGAGAACAAGCTGCAATGGCTGGAGAAGGCAGGCGGGCAGCTTGTGTTGATGGAAGATGAGCTATATCCCGCTATCCTAAAAGAAATATACGATCCGCCAGCCTGCTTATATGTGCTAGGCAAGGCGGATTGCTTGAATGATTTTTGCATATCCCTTGTGGGCGCGCGTAAATCCTCACAGATAGGCGAAGATATGGCAAAAAAACTTGCTGGCGAGCTTGCAGCAAGTGGAGTGACTGTTGTCAGCGGCTTTGCCTATGGCATAGATATCAATGCCCACTTGGGTGCTGTGAAAGCAGGCGGCAGCACAGTGGCCGTCCTTGGTAGCGGGCTTAATGACATCTACCCCAAGTCCAATAGCAAGCATATAGAGGCGATATGCCGTGATGGCTGCTTGATTACAGAATTTGATCCCAATGAAAAGCCATATAGCTATAACTTTCCAAAGCGAAACCGCATCGTGGCAGGCATAAGCCGCGGTGTGGTAGTGGTGGAAGCTGCAGCACGAAGCGGATCGCTGATCACGGCGCGTCTGGCGCATGAAAGCGGGCGCGATGTTTTTGCTGTGCCCACATCGCCGCTATTTGCCAATAATGCCACCAATACAATGCTGAAAGATACTGCTCATATAGCATGCTGCGCAACAGATATTTTAGAACATTACACTCACTTATTTAACCAGCCTAGCACAACGACAGAGCCAGCAGCAATACACTTTGACAGCCCAGAGGAGCGCAAGCTATACGAGGCGATAGCTAGAGAGCCGCTTAGCACAGATGAGCTTGTGCCGCAGATAGGGCTTACCTATGCAGAGTTGGTGAGCTTGCTATTGATGATGGAGATGAAGAGCCTTATTAAGAAAGGCGTTGATGGTCGCTTTTCAGTGGATTAATCGAAAGTTGAAAAAAGGATTGTAATTCTATGCTGCTTGGGTTATCTTAAGTCTTACGTCAAATAGACGTATTGAGGTAAGAGATGCCAATAAAAGCACGCTTGGATGCGAAAATACCTGTAGAAGTGAAAGAGCGCCTTGAATTTGTGGCAAATTTGGAAAGCCGTTCGCTAACTGATGTTGTTATATCTGCCATAAATAGTTATTCTGAAAAGGCCATTATGCAGCATAAGCTTATAAAGCTAAGCATTAAAGATCAAGAAATGCTAGCGGCGCACTTGCTGAATGAAGATGTGGATATCGCGCAGCTAAACTCACGATTCGCATATTTAAAACTTGCTATTGATAAGCATGATGAATATGTTGAAGAATTGTAATTGGCAAATTGCCTTATTAAATAGCTCTCATGATAAATCACATTTTGATTGTGGTATAGATGCACTAAATGATTACATAAAAAAATTAGCCACACAAGACATGAAACGCTATGTTAGCAATGTCTTTGCTGCAACTCATACAAATGAAAATCAAGTATATGGCTATTATACTCTATCTGCATCAGCTATCGATCTTGAAAATCTACCAAGGAGCATACAACAGAGATTGCCGCGATATACATCTGTTCCCGCAACGCTTTTGGGGCGGCTTGCAGTGGATAAGGATGCACAAGGGCAGGGTTTGGGTACTCATATGCTAGCTAGCGCAGTACAGCGAGTGATTGATAGTGAGCTTGCTTGGGCTATATTTGTTATCAAGGCTAAGGATAAAAATGCTGCTGGATTTTATCAAAAGTTTGGCTTTTTACCCTTTGAATCAGCTCCACAATTGCTATGGGCTAGCAGGGAAGAGCTAAAAATATTCATGTAGGGAAGGAAGAGCATGAAAGTGATCCTCTGCTATGATATGCCCAAGAGAGACAAATCGAATACCCGCCCTAGGCTTGATAAGCAGATAGAATTTTTGCTGCATTATCTGCCTTTTGCGGGGCATAGCCCTGTGGCGCTTGGCTTTGTGGGTTCTCCTGAAAAGTATGCGCAGACAGTACGTGCGCTAAATCCTGACTTACTGTGGAATCTTTTCGATAGCTTCCAAGGTGTCGAGTCGCTTAGCTACATGGGCGCGCTTTTGCTAGATGATATCGCCATACAAGAATCTTCAAAGCCATCAAGCCTCATTGTCGGCAGCCCTACCCAGACATTGCTTTTCACAGCTAATAAGCCAGTGTTGCTTGCCCTTCTTAAAGAAGCTGGCATAGCTGCGCTGGGGTGTGTATCCTTAGGCGATCCTGCCGAAAGACTGCCCGGAAAGCGCTGGCTGCTGCGCCCTTTATCTGGTAATGGCAAAGAGCTAGCCATCGAAGCCAGCAGTGCAGAGGATTTGCAGCGGGCTATCTTGCTGCAATTCCTTCAAGGTGAGTATTATGCTGAGCAGCATATCGAAGGGCGGCAATTTTATGCGGCTATGCTGGGCAAGAGCGATATAAGGCCAGTGGCCATAGGCGAAATTATGCCTAATAAGACTGTGGCTTTTCGCATACAGGATAAGGCGCTACTTGCCAAGATGCAAGATGCTGCAATAAAGTGTGCAAGGCTATTTCAGTTGGATGGTTTTGGGGCGATTTCATTTGTGTTAGAAGGCAGCGAGCCCTATATAAGCAAAGTGGATGCGCGCCCAATGCTGACAGAGCGCAGCCTATTCACCCAAGCATGTGCCAGTGCAGGCATAGCGCCAGCGCATATGATGGCAACAATCATTGCTGCCCGCGGCAGGGTGAATGAGCGCTAGCTTAGCAATCACTCCACATGTTCCATATATGTCTTGATTACCCAGCCTTGGGTAGTGGCATTTAGGTCAAGCTTGATCCAGTCTTCCGTTTCATCTATCACTACTATCACTTGCCCACCTAGGATTCCGCCTACTCTTGCACCATCTGTCGATGGAGTGGCGCGCACATTCAGCGAATTGGCGCTACGGCGCACCATAGCGCGATTGCCTATACCATACCAGCCTTCGGGCAGTGTCGGCACAACAGGCTCTACCACAACAGGCTCAATTGGATCAGAAAGCACTGGATCTACGATTGGATCTGGCTCTACTGGATCAGGCTCAACTATAGGATCAGGCGTGACAGGCTCTGGATCAGGTGTTATCACTATTGGCGGTGGTGTTGGCTGAACTGGCTGTGGATCATCATAGACCAGCTGCCTTGGTGAATTAGTGGCAAATAATTTATCATAGGCTATATAGCCACCAGCACCAAGGAGCACTAGCATCATAGCGGGTATAAATAGCTTTGATAGTGGCAGCGAGACACCGCTGGGGGAGGTGCTTTCATAGAGCATATTGATGCTCTTGGCGGCACTTTCTACGTGCACACGCCTGATGGTGGGCGATTTATCCATAAACGCCGCCACCAGCGCGCGCTCCATCAACATATTCACAAGGCGCGGATTGCCTTTGGTCTCCGCCCAGATTATATTTGCAAGATTCTTAGATATAGAAAGCTTTTTGCCGCCAGCTATGGCTAGGTAGTGGTTGATATAATCCATAGTTTCATCGCGCACCAGTGTGCCTATCTCGGCCACAAGCGCCACGCGCTGCTTCAAATCGCCCAGCTTATATAGGCGGTTTTTCATCTCTGGCTGCCCAGATATGATGATTTTCAATAGTTTTTTCTTATCAGTCTCAAGATTTGATAGGATGCGCAACGCCTCAAGCGTTTCATCTGAGATATCTTGCGCCTCTTCGAGCACCAGCACCACATGCGAGCCATTCTCATGCTGCTTTAGCAAAAAATCTCTAAACTTTGAGTAGAGGGCATTAGTTGACATCTGCGGATCATAATCAATATTAAGATCTTCGAGCACGGCAAAGAGTAGCTCTTTTGGCTGCATATATGGAAAGCTGATAGATACAATCTTTACATTGGCAGGCAGCTGAGAGGCAAAAATGCGCAGAAGGACAGTCTTCCCATAGCCTGATGGGGCTGTGAGCATGGCAAATTCATCATCTGAAGCCATAAGATACTGCAAAACTTCCAAAGCGCTTTTGTGAGATTTTGAAAGAAAATAAAATTGAGTATCTGGCGTACGCTTAAAAGGATTCTCAATAAACTCAAAATACTCAGTGTATGAATTGATCACCTGACATCTCCAAGCTCACTTTAGCACGTACGGACGAAGATCACAAGCAAATAGTGCTGTGGTTGTAAAATTTGTGAATTTTCAAGTTTGATCAGTGTAGCCAGCAGAGAAGCATTCCGCCATCAAGCGGCACTATCTGGCTGACAATTGCGTCATCGGCACTCAATACATCTATAAACTCGCGTAGCTCGCGCCGCCCATCTTGGTATTTGAGCGGCACTGTTGCTTCATCTTCAGCAGTGTAGCCATAGAGCAGCACATCATCAAATAGCACCACTGCACCTGGATTTAGCTTTGTACGTAGCAATTGCCAGATCGGCAGATACATTTTCTTGACACTATCTACAAAGGCGAAATCATAGCGCTCATCAGTGGCTTGCAGAAAGGGAAGCGCCAGCGCATTATGCACTGTGATTTGTGGGATATCCTTCATCAGCTCTGCGCAGGTGGCGGCACGCTCCACATTGCCATCAATGGCTGTGATCCGCGCAGCTGGCGCACCTTGATGCATAGAAAATGTCGATGCACCTATCCCGCAGCCCACATCAATAGCTGTCTTGGGCTGCTTCATGGCAGCACACAGCGAGAGAAAGCGACAGCCCAGCGCACCCAAGCATGGCACTTTTAACCGTGCTTGCTCGGCGCGAAGCTGTGCTGGCGCAATATCTGGCGAATTCGCGCGGATATAATCTGCACAGAAAAAGGCATCAAAAGGTAGATTCATAGTATTATGCTATAATTCTGCTACCACCTGTGCGCAGCGCTCGCAAAGCTCAGGGTGCTCAGCACTTTTGCCAACGCTATGATCGTGCGTCCAGCAGCGGGCGCATTTTGCGGCTTCCGATGGCGATACAAGCACTGTCACATCGCCTTCATCATTCACTGTGCCACCATCAACTTTAGTAAAATCAAGCACTTCCACCTCTGATACTATCAAGAAGCGGCTCAAGCCTTCATCTAGCTCAGGCAAAGCTGCCTTGACGCCTATTAGTACCTTAGCATCCAGTGGGTGGCCGATCACCTTGGCTGCACGTGATAGCTCCAGTGCCTTATTCGCCGCTTTGCGCACGTGCAGAAGCTTGTCAAATTTGCTCTCTAATGCATTATCATTATATTGCTCAGCCGCAGGAAATAGCTCTTCAAATACAAATTCGCTTTTGCCGCCCCATGCTGGCAGATACTCCCACACTTCATCTGCCGTGAATGAGAGCACGGGCGACATCACCACAGCCATTTCCTTCGCCAGTGTGAACATTGCCGTCTGCGCGCTTCTGCGTTCGCGTGATGCTGGCGCATATGAATAGATGCGATCCTTGATCACGTCCATATAGAGCGCTGATAGTTCGTTGATGCAGAAATCCATTAGGCTATGATAGAATATATGAAATTGATAATCTTCATACGCTTTGTATACGCGCTTTTTCACATCCTGCCAGCGCAGAAGTATATATTTATCAAGCTCCATCAGCTGCTCAAATGGCAGTGTATCAGTATCAGGGCTAAAATCAGGGATGCTACCCAGCAGATAGCGCATAGTGTTGCGGATTTTGCGATATGACTCCACCAAGCGCTTGAGTATATCCTGCGAGATGCTGACATCATTAGTGTAATCCGCGCCAGCCACCCAGAGGCGGAGCACTTCTGCACCATGATTTTTCACCAGCTCTTCTATCGCGATATAGTTGCCAAGCGATTTTGACACCTTCTTCTTTTCCATATCCATTACAAAGCCATGTGTCAGCACGTCACGATATGGAGCTTCGCCACGGGTGACGACAGACTCAAGTAGCGAGCTTTGAAACCAGCCGCGATGCTGGTCTGTGCCTTCCAGATACATATCGGCTCTTCCGCCTATCTCTGGCCGCGCCTCGCAGACAGCCGCATGGGATGTGCCTGAATCAAACCACACATCAAGTATGTCCGTCTCCTGCTTGATATCCGCGCTGCCACAATGCGGACACTTAGCATCTTTGCCGAGATAGTAGGCTACATCATGCTCAAACCAAGCATCAGCACCCATTTCCTTAAATGAGTCCAGCACCTTTTTTTCTATAGTGTCATCAAAGATGATCTCGCCGCAATCGCGACAGGTGAATAACGCTATCGGCACACCCCACGCGCGTTGGCGTGATACGCACCAGTCTGGGCGGCCTTCCACCATTGAGCGGATGCGGTTCGCACCCCAAGCAGGTAGCCACTGCACTTTATTCTCGATAGCGTCCAGCGCCTTCTTGCGCAGGTCGTTAGTTTCCATAGAGATGAACCACTGCGGAGTGGCGCGATAGATTACAGGATTTTTGCAGCGCCAGCAGTGCGGATAGGAGTGTTTGATCTTGCCATCAGCTATCAAGCTGCCATTTGCGCGGATATGCTCCACTATATCTTTGTTGGCATCAGTGATTTTCTTGCCGCCAAATATAGGCAGATCTTTCACAAATTTGCCATAATCATCCACAGGATTGTACACAGGCAGGCCATATTTCATGCTGATAACATAGTCTTCCTGACCGTGGCCAGGGGCAGTATGCACAAGGCCAGTACCATCAGTCATCAACACGTGATCGCCAAGCATAAGTAGCGAGCGGCGGTCTGGATAGAATGGATGTATCGCCTCAAGCCTATCTAATGCTGAGGCGGGGAAGGTTTTTTCCTCTGTCCACTTAGTAATTTTTAGTTTTTCGCGTAAAGGCGCGCCTTCAATGCCATCTTCGCTAAGTAGCGGCTGAGCCACCATGATCAGCTCTCCAGCCTTGAGATTAGCGCTTTCGGTCTCGTCTATCCGCATCACAGAGTATGTCTCATCTGGATGAACGCTGATGCCAAGGTTTGCAGGCAATGTCCAAGGGGTGGTCGTCCAGATAACGGCGCTGAGCTGCTCTTGCATGCCAAGCTTAGCAAGTGAATCCTCTGTGAAAGCAAATTTCACAAAGATAGAATGTGACACATGATCAGCATATTCAATCTCAGCCTCGGCAAGCGCTGTAGCACAGTCTGCGCACCAGTATACAGGTTTGAGCCCCTTGTATAGGTTGCCAGATTTGAGCACCTTATAGAATTCGGCAAGGGTGATAGCCTCATAAGCATAATCCATAGTGATATATGGCTTATCCCAATCGCCAGAAACGCCTAAGCGCTTGAAGCTTTCGCGCTGCACATCTAGCCAATGAGCGGCATACTCACGGCAGAGCTTGCGGATGTCATTTTTGCTCATCTGAGCCTTCTTTTCGCCCAGTTCTTTATCTACTTTATGCTCTATAGGCAGGCCGTGGCAATCCCAGCCAGGTATATATGGGCTATAGAAGCCAAAGCCCAGCTTCGATTTGACGACAAAGTCTTTCAATATTTTATTCATGGCTGTGCCAATATGGATATTGTTATTTGCATAAGGGGGGCCATCATGCAATACGTAAGATTTAGTCGCGGAGCCCGCAGACTTATCAATAGCACGCTTCGCCAGCACCTTGTGATAGAGATCGCCTGCCTGCCAACGCGCAACGCGCAGTGGCTCTTGCTCAGCCAAGCCAGCTTTCATTGGAAACGCCGTCTTTGGCAAATTTAGTGTAGATTTGTAATCCATAAGTTCATCAGCTCCTTATCAGCAATTAATTATGCGGGCTCTGCACAGAAAAGACGAATATTAACACCAAATAAGGCGCATTTCAAGTGTTTTTGTGGTGCCTACAATTTACTATAAAATTACCACAAATTACTATTGCTGATATCCATCAACAATGCTATATCTACAATCAAAAATAATGGGGGAAACCTAAAAATGGTAATGATTATTAGTTTGATTGTTTTGGTGCTGGCAGGCTATGCTATCGCTAAAAACTACGATGCCAAGCTTGTGCTTTTTGCGGCTGGCTTTTTTCTGCTCTTCTGCGCAGTTATCTTAAAATTTGTTAACGGCGATATTGGCGATGGCGGGGCGGGCAACCTATGGGTTAGCCCATTGTTATCTATTAAAACTAGCTTTCTTAATCAATATGCAGGGCCAGGGCTTATCATCATGACGCTCTTTGGCTTCTCATCATATATGTCGCATATTGGGGCGAATAACACCGCTATTAATATAATGACTAAGCCTATTTCATTCATTCGCTCGCCGCATATCCTTGTACCTATAGTATTTTGGCTGGGTACTATGCTCTCGCTCGTTGTACCAAGCGCATCTTCACTTGCAGTGATTCTGATGGCTACGCTCTATCCTATCTTACGGGCGACAGGCATGTCTTCGCTCACAGCGGGTGCAGTGATCGCCACCACAGCGACTGTTGCGCCAACTCCGCTTGGCGGCGACAATATCGTGGCCGCTAAGCTCCTTATTGGGCCTAGTGTGACAGATTTGAATACCTACGTTTACGCCCACCATGCAACTATCTCTCTATGGGTGATTGTTGCAATGGGCTTTGTGCACCTCTTCTGGCAGTGGTATATGGACAAGCGTGAAGGCCAAGCAGCCTTTGTGGATGTAGATGAGAGCAAGCTTGAGAAGCTCGAGAATCTCCCACCTGCTTACTATGGCCTATTTCCGATATTGCCGCTGATCCTAGTGCTTGTGCAGTGGAAATTCTTCCCAGATGTGAAGATTGGCATCGTTGAGATCACACTATTCTGCTTTGCATTGGCTTTCTTAGCAGAAGTAGTTCGCAAGCGCAATATCAAGCAGCTGATGAAAGATGCAAATCTATTCTTTTCTGGCATGGGACAAGGCTTTTCGCAAGTGGTGGTGCTTATCGTGGCGGCTGGCACTACGATTATGGGGCTTAATGCTATCGGTGCTATTGATATCATTGCAAATGTTGCCAAAGACAGCCCAAATGCAGGCACTGGCTTGATGTTCATCTTCTCAGGAATCACAGCTGTGATCACATTCATCAGCGGTAGCGGCAATGCAGCCTTCTATTCATTCATAGAGCTGATTCCGCCGATAGCTAGCCAAGCAGGCGTAGACCCAATCATGGTTTCACTGCCTATGCAGCTGACATCAAATCTTATTCGCGCTGTATCGCCAGTATCAGCAGTGGTGATCATCGTGGCATCAGTGATGAAGGTCAGCCCACTACGCATAGTGAAGCGCACAGCTGTGCCGCTGCTATTTGGCTTTGTAATGACTATGGTTATGGCATTTTTGAAGTATAATAGTTAGAAGTAATTAATTGGCCGCCCCTCAATATAGGCGGCCACATTCATGCTTGTGCCATTACGGCGGAAAAGTATGTGGTAGTAATAGTTTTCGGCTGCGAGGTTTAGCTCGACTTTGGCATAGAAGAGGCTTGATTTCACATCAAAATATGGCAGAATGGCTGTGTATGCTGTACGGTCGCTCATTATCGTATAAAGCGCGTCTTTATTTTGAAATGGTTCCTCGGCGCGTAGCTCCACAATTTGGTCGACATACGATTCCAGCTCAGGCAGGAAGGCTGAGATCACCTCTGGGGGCGCAAAATTGATATTGATATGCGGTGTGGTCTCGCCGCCCATACATAGAAAATTCGACAGTCTATTGTATTCGCGCGCAATATTGGGCACAAGACGCAGCTCCGCTAGGCTTTCCAGCGGCTTATGCTTGGCTGTGTAGCCGTTGCCTTCTGGATTATAGCGCTCAGCAGGCGTGAGGATCAACGGCGGCTCGTTATCTGCTGGCCGCACCCAATCGTGAATGCCGTGCCATAGCATGCTATCAAGCTCAAGCTCAGTGAAGAGCTTATCAAATGCAGTGACAACGCGAGTGTAGCCAGCTGAATCACGCGGCTGAGTGAGCGCATTCACAGGGATGCGGTCATCGGCCACTTTGAGCTGCACTGATACATAGCCGCCCTCCACAGGGATAGTGGGGATGACTGTCCATTCATCGTTGACGCCATCAAAATCTGCATTATCCAGCGCCATAAGCGTCTTGATAGCTGTGGCTATTGATGAGACATAGATTCCACCTTGATTTTCAGCTTGCACGCCCACCACGCCTGCATATGTGTCAGCAGACTTTTCAAAAGTCATCATCACTACACTTAAAATGAAGGCTGTCATTACTAAAACCACTATCAATACACTGCCGCGTCGCATAAAATTCTCCTTGATGATGCTTAATGGAAACGCCACATCGTGTGGCGCACGACATTGCACAAGCGCGGCGTCCATGCCGCGCGGCCGCATCGTGCGGCGTGGCATCCATGCCACTTGTTGCGCTCACATCGTGTGAGCGCTTAGCCGCCAGCGTCCATGCTGGCTTCACAGCGCACTTGCGCCGACGAACCCCTAATTCCAATTCTAAATTAAAGTTTCCATAATTCCGTCATTAGACTTGTCATGAAACAAAAAGCTTCTGTTCATTTTCATAATTTACGATTCCAGAAATTAGATTAAGCCTAAGCCCA
>JAITWL010000396.1 GCA_031285285.1 Deferribacteraceae bacterium
ACTGTCGTCGGCGAGGTTTATTTCAATAGCTGCTACGATGGCAATCCGCTAGTTAACGCATTTGCGCTGGGTCTTGTTAAGCGTGATAAGATTTTCACCGCCAACGCTGAGGGTGTGGGTAATCCTGTGCTCTATATCGGCGCCAAGACTGGCCGCGACGGCATCCATGGCGCGACTATGGCCTCCGAAGAATTTTCCGAAGGTAGCGAGTCCAAGCGCCCTAATACGCAGATTGGCGATCCGTTCAAGGAAAAGCTGTTGCTAGAAGCCTGCTTAGAGCTTATGCAGACAGATGCGCTTGTAGGTATACAGGATATGGGCGCAGCAGGGCTTACGTCATCAGCATTTGAGATGGCTGGCCGTGCTGGCTCAGGCGTTATCATGCACCTAGACCGCGTTCCGCTTCGTGAAAAAGGTATAACCCCTTATGAAATCATGCTTTCCGAATCACAAGAGCGCATGCTTTTAGTGGCACAAAAGGGTCGCGAGCAGGAGATCATTGATATAGTGCAGAAATGGGATCTTGATGCGGCTGCAATAGGCGAAGTAACTGATGATGGATATGTTCGTCTATTTTGGGCTGGTGAAGAGGTGGCCGCTGTAGAGGCTGCGCCACTATCAGATCAAGCGCCTATGTATGACAGACCTTATGCACGTCCTGAGTGGCTAGATAAGCTGGCTGACTTTGATGAAAGCCAGATTCCGCTGCCGCGAGACTTTGATAATACGCTGCTTCGGCTGGCTGGCGATATCTCTATTGCAAGCAAACGCTGGATATGGGAGCAGTATGATCATATGGTGCAGGTGGGCACGGTGGTCTTGCCAGGCAGCGATGCTGCTGTGATGCGTATGCCAGAAAGCAAAAAAGGTTTAGCGCTTTCATCAGACTGTAATAGCCGCTATTGCTACCTCAATCCACGCGAAGGTGCTATGCATGCCGTGGCTGAGTCTGCAAGAAACGTGGCTGCAAGCGGTGCTATGCCAATTGCGCTAACAAATTGCTTAAATTATGGCAACCCTGAGAAGCCAGAGGTGATGTATCAGTTGGTGGAAGGGATAGAAGGCATCGCTGAGGCTGCAAAGGTGTTAAATACGCCAGTTGTTAGCGGTAATGTTAGCCTATATAATGAGACAGAAGGCAAGCCAATATACCCAACGCCTGTGATAGTGATGACTGGCGTGCTTGAGGATGTGGAGAAGCGAATCGATATACCATTCAAACAAATAGGTAGCCACATACTTGCAATAGGTAAGCTACCAACGACTATTAGTGGTAGCCATTACTTAGATGTGATACATAGCACTGTTGCTGGCAAGATTCCAGCGGTGGACTTGGCATTTCACAAGTCGCTTTTCACTTTCATGGCGAAGATGGCCGCAGAAGGCCGTATACTCGCGGCTCACGACATAGCAGAAGGCGGCATAGCAATAGCACTCTTTGAGATGGGGCGCGCCAATAACATAGGCTGCGCAGTGACGCTACCAGCCACGGCTCGTGCTGATGCGCTGCTCTTTGGCGAATCGCCATTGATGCTTCTGGAAGTGAATGCCGATAATCTCGCAGCTGTAACGGCCGCTTGTAAAAGTGCAGGTTTGGATTGCACGGATATAGGCCGCACCACAGATGATGGTCTGATAAGCATGCATACAGGCAGCATCAGCCATATCAAGACAGAGATAAGCAAGCTAGACACTGTGTATGAGAAGACGCTTGTGGAGCTGGTGAAGTAAAAATATGCTAGAGATATAAGTAATTTGTGTTACAGTACTAATAAATGAAATGGAGAACCCTATGAACCCAATAAAAGAAGTCCGCGGAACAGTTGTCCCGCTTATCATTGACGATATAGACACCGATCGCATCATCCCTGCGCGCTATCTGCGTTGCGTCACCTTCGATGGCATAGGCGAATTCGCCTTCCATGATGAGCGTTTTGATGAGGCTGGCAAGCCAAAAGACTATCCATTAAATGAAGCACGCTACAAGGGTGCAACTATCATCTTATCTGCCAATAATTTTGGCTGTGGTTCTTCGCGTGAGCATGCGCCGCAGTCGATTAAGCGTGCAGGCTTCAATGCTGTGATAGCCGAAAGCTTTGCGGAAATCTTCTTTGGCAATAGCTTGACTATCGGTTTGCCCTGTGTCACTATGGCAAAGGCGGATATTCGCGAGCTTGCTAAGGCTGTAGAGACTAAGCCCAGCATGGAGATAGAGATAGCACTTGAAAACATGACAGTAACAGCTGATGGTAGAACTTATAAGATTGCTATGCCAGATGTGGCGCGCAAAGCTATGATTGATGGATCATACGACCTATTAGCTGAGCTGATTCGCAATAAGGCCAAGGCGGACGATGTTAATAGCAGGCTACCATATTAAGATAGTCACTTATAAATTTTGAGGCATATTTATGAAAAAGTTGATGTTAGTTTGCATTATTTTGAGTTTTTGCCTCGCAGGCTGTGCTGTAGGTATAGAGTATGGCCCTACGTTTTTTGATTTTGACAATAGCGATGAAGCTATGATGATGAAAGGGCATGACCCAAAGGGCGACACCATGATACTAAGCGTTGGTGGCCCTCGTGATATGAATGCTGAATCTTGGCGTTATGATTTTTCGTTTTTGTTTAGTGATGCTAGAAATTATGACAAATTGCCTGAGCTAAGCTTCACTCAGCTTGCAGCTACAGCAAATCTTTACTATGATATACCTATAGGGCCAGTCACCATATATCCGACAGTTGGCTATGGCGTGATATATCAGACTCTTGATATAGGCGGCAGCTATGATCGTGAGCATGAAGGCCGCAGTATCATCCATTTTGGCGCTGGCGCACGTTATCCAATTGGCTCATGGGGATCATTTGATCTCAAGGTTCGCTATTGGCTAGCTAACAATAGTGAAATTGATGGAAGAGGGCTTGCTTTTACAATAGGATATAAAATTTGGGGCTGGTAGTTGTTTAGGAAAATAGACTTATCCTATATTTTATGTTATCTATTATGCGAGAGGTCGCGATGCTGACAGAAAAGACAATAAGCATCCTTAGGGCAAAAGCTGTAAAATACAAAGTCAAAAAGTTGCTTTTATTTGGATCCTGCCTTCATAAGCCAGAGATGGATGCAGGAGATATAGATTTGGCTATAGAAGATTGATCGCGATAATTATTTGCCTATGTATAATGAGCTTCTGTTTGATGAAGATATACAAAAAGATATAGATTTGGTTGACATGTCTAGCGATCTTAGCATTGTGCCTATTATTTATGAAGAGAATTTAGTTATATATGAATCGTGAAGCTATTGAGATAGCCATGATCTAAGAGAGCTGGATGTTAGGAAGAAGGCCACTGAAGTGGTAGAGATTATTCCTATTCTGCATGAACATTTGCAAAAATTTATATAATATCAGAATTGTTACGGGGTTAAAATGTCGTTTTACTTATTAGAAATTGGATCAGAGGAGTTGCCAGCGGGCGTTGTGCCTATGGCGGCCAATTACGTTAAAACTGAGGCTGAAAAGCAGCTGACGGCGCTGCATCTTAATTACACTACACTGAAATCGGGCGGCACACCGCGTAGGGTCTATCTATATATTGATGGCTTGCCGCAGCGGCAGGCTGATCGCGAAGAGCGTGTGCAAGGGCCTCCAGCTAAGCTTGCTTTCAATGCTGATGGCTCAGTATCCGAAGTGGGGCTGAAATTCGCTCAAGCTAAGGGTCTTGATGCGGCTACTTTGACGAAAGTGTCCACTGATAAGGGCGACTACCTCTCTGGTGTGAAAAAAATCCAAGGTGAGGACACAGCTAAGCTCCTCAGCGAGATGGCTACACATATTATCAAGACTATCCCTTTTCCGAAATCTATGCGCTGGGCCGATAGGGATATCCGCTTTGGTCGGCCGCTTAAATATTTGCTTTCCATCTTCGATGGTATGCGCCTTGAGCTTGGAATAGAGGGCTTTTCAGCTGTGGATACGACTGTCGGACATCGTTTCCTCGCCCCAGCGGCTTTTAAGGTGACAGATTTTGATAGCTATATCCGTGGGCTGAAAGCGGCCTTTGTGATGGTGGATGAGGCTGATAGACAAGCATCTATACGCGCTCAGATGGGTGAGCTTGCCAAGAAGAGCGGCTATGAGCTACATATGGATGAGGCGCTTTTGAAAACCGTTAGCAACCTTGTGGAATATCCCTATGATGTGGAAGGCGTCTTTGAAGAGGCTTTCCTTGAGCTGCCAGCTCCTGTGTTGACCACATCTATGGCTGTGCATCAGAAATATTTCCCAACTTATAAAGATGGCAAACTGCAAGCTAAATTCATTGGTATATCAAATATGAATCCAGCTAATGGCGGCTCGCTTATCAGTAACGGCTATGCGCGAGTGCTACGGGCTCGGCTGAATGATGCATTATTTTTCTATAATAATGATCAGAAAAAACCGCTTGAATCTTTGGTGGAGCTATTAAAGAAGGTAACTTACCAAGAAAAACTAGGCACATCGTATGAGAAGATGGAGCGTTTTCGCTCGCTTGCGCGCTTCATTGCTGGCGGAGTTGCCAAAGATAAGGTGGCATTAGTGGAGCGTGCCGCAACGCTTGCCAAGGCAGACCTCATGAGCGAGATGGTTTATGAATTCCCTGAGCTACAAGGCTTTATGGGCAAAGTGTATGCTGGCTTGCAGGGAGAAGATGCAGAAGTGGCCGCGGCCATTGAAGAGCATTATATGCCGCGCTTTGCTGGCGATGTGTTGCCGCAGACAGCTGTTGGCAAGATAGTTGCTGTAGCTGATAAGCTTGATACTATTGTGGGTGCGTTCGCTATAGATATGGTGCCCACAGGAAATGAAGACCCATATGGCCTGCGCCGCAATGCGATAGGTATCATCAACATACTAGAGGATTCGGGCTGGCGTATCCCGCTAAAAGCACTGCTACACGAGGAAGCTATAGAGTTGATCAGGGCAAAAGCTACAGTTGATTGCGATGTAGCCTATGATAAAATTTATAATTTCTTTATACAGCGCCACAAGCAGCTTCTTTTG
>JAITWL010000010.1 GCA_031285285.1 Deferribacteraceae bacterium
GTATATGTGGGATAAAAAGTATATTTTCAGCTCAATGGGGCTTCTAAGCGACATCGACCCTGAACTGGCGTTAGAAATTTTGAAAAAAGAAATTAAATTGATTAATTGATTTTGTTAGAGTTGTCATTGCGAGTCTTCGAAGCAATCCAGAAATTCAGGATTGTGGCCTTTGACCAGCAATTATTTCGGAGCGCTGGATTGGCACGCTTCGCTCGCAATGACTGCAATCGGC
Source organism: Deferribacteraceae bacterium (assembly GCA_031285285.1). GTDB lineage: Bacteria > Chrysiogenota > Deferribacteres > Deferribacterales > JAISNW01 > JAITWL01. Next base: position 233 of record JAITWL010000010.1, read on the forward strand.
GCAATTGTCAATTTAAGCTCTGGAAAGGGGTTTGTGAGCAAAGCCCCAATGGTGCAAGTAGAATAAATGAATTGCAATAATTATTCGTATTAGGAGGCAACATATGGACATAAATGACATTAGCTTTAAGAAGATTCCTGATGACGTATTTCACAAAATACGCAACGAAGAGGTTTTGACTCAGTGGCCTACTGGTAAATACGTAAACTTTGATGAAGCCGTTGCATACCAAAAAAAATTGACTGGGGACAAACGCTTCGGCGATAAGCTGAAAAAGGCTGACAAAGAGGGTGTAACCCTTACACAGCCTAGAGCTGGTGTTGCTCTCCCTGAGGCTCATATTGAGCTTTTGAGCTACCTTGAGACAGAAGGCGAAGCCGATCTTCTCCCATCAACTATTGATGCCTACACAAGACTGAACAGATATAAAGAAGCTCAGAAAGGTATAGAGCTAAGTGTCCAAGAAGGCAGATCTATGCTTAATGGCTTGCCAGTGGTAAACCACGGCATAGCAACTTGCCGCACAATCACATCTGCTTTGGAAAAGCCGCTTCAAATCCGCCACGGGACCCCTGATGCAAGACTCCTTGCTGAGATAGCTATTGCCAGCGGTTTCACATCATATGAGGGCGGCGGCATTTCATACAACATCCCTTATTCTAAAAATGTGCCAATGGCTGATACTATCATTTACTGGCAGTATGTTGATAGACTGATGGGGCTTTATGAAGAGGCTGGCATCTCTATCAACCGTGAGCCTTATGGCCCGCTTACTGGTACGCTCGTTCCACCATTCTGCTCTAATGCTGTGGCTATTTTGGAAGCACTGTTGGCTGCTGCTCAGGGCGTTAAAGATATTACAGTTGGCTACGGCCAGTGTGGCAACTTGATCCAAGACGTTGCCGCTATCAAAGCTCTGAAAGAGCAGACTGTAGAATATCTGAATAAGTATGGCTTTAGTGATGTTTATGTGACTACCGTTTTCCACCAGTGGATGGGCGGTTTCCCTGCTGACGAAGCAAAAGCATATGGTGTTATCTCTTGGGGTGCGGCTACTGCGGCTCTTTCTAAGGCGACTAAAGTTATCGTTAAAACTCCACATGAAGCTCTTGGTATCCCAACTAAAGAAGCAAACGCTAATGGCTTAAAAGCAACTAAGCAGGTTACTCGCATGCTGAAAGATCAGAGCATGCTAGAGATTAAAGCAGTTGCTAATGAGACTGCAATTATCAAAGCCGAAGTGAAATGCCTGATGGACAAGGTTGAAGAGCTCGGCAATGGCGATATTGCAAAAGGCACTGTGGCGGCATTTGCAGCTGGCGTGCTTGATATCCCATTTGCTCCAAGCAAACAAAATGCTGGCAAGATGCTTCCTGCAAGGGATAATGATGGCGCAATTAGGCTATTAAACCTTGGTAACACGCCATTCAGCCAAGACCTTATTGACTACCACAGGACTAAACTTGAGGAAAGAGCGAAGGTTGAAAAACGTGCAGTAAGCTTCCAGATGACAGTTGATGACGTTTATGCTATAGGCAAAGGCGCATTGGTTGGCAGACCTGAGTAGTATTGTTGCACTCGTAGGGGAGAGCGACCCTGCTCTCCCACATTAGTCCAGTGGGGAATTGCGGCTTTGCCGCAACGAGTGACCGCGGCAATCCATGATTAGTCCAATGAGGATCGGCCGAAGGCCGTGATAGTCCTGAGGTCTGGATTGCTTCGCAAAGCCTCGCAATGACGGAGCGACAGCGGAGTGCAAGGGGCGTACCACAGTGCTGGCTCTGCCAGCCGAGGATAAAGCCCCGATAGTGTGCAGAATAACTATTGGAGGATCATAAAATGAAAATTAAAGACATTATTTGTTCAGACGGCAAGACAGGATTCTTTTTTGACGACCAGAAAGCTATCAAAACTGGCGCAAAAAACGATGGTAACTTTTATGTTGGCAATCCTGTGACCCCAGGCTTCAAATCTGTAAGGCAGACTGGTGAGTCTATCTCTGTTCTTTTTGTACTTGAAGATGGTCAAGTGGCTCATGGCGACTGCGCAGCTGTGCAATATTCAGGCGCAGGCGGCAGGGATCCTCTTTTCTTGGCTGCTGATTTTATCCCTGTGATTCAGAAAGATATTGTTCCTCTATTCAAAGGCAAAGAAGTGACTACTTTCAAAGAAATGGTTGCTATCATTGAAAATGCTATCAATCCAGCAACTGGCAAAATCTACCACACAGCTATTCGCTATGGTATTTCTCAGGCTTGCTTGGATGCAGTTGCAAAAGCTAACCATAAAACTATGGCTCAAATCGTTGCTAAAGAGTATAACACAAAAGTTTCTGATACTCTTATTCCTATCTTTGCTCAGTCTGGCGACGACAGATATCTGAACGCTGATAAGATGATCATGAAAACTGCTCAAGTGCTCCCACACGCGCTCTTCAACAACGTTCCTGAGAAAGTGGGTCTAAAAGGCGAAAAAATCCAAGAATATATCAAATGGCTACGTGATCGTATCACTAAGCTGCGCCCTAGAGAAGACTACAATCCTGTCATCCATATTGACGTTTATGGTACATTGAGCGAAGTTTTCAATAACGATTTTGAAAAAATCGCTGACTATATCGGCACATTGGTTGAGCTTGCTAAACCTTTCAAACTGAGAGTGGAAGGCCCAGTTGACATGGGCAATAGAGAAGACCAAATCAAAGGGCTTGCAGCTATCTGCAAATTCTTGGAAGCGAAAAAAATCGATGCAGACGTTGTTGCTGACGAATGGTGCAACACTCTGGAAGACATCAAGCTGTTTGCTGATGCAAAAGCTGGCACTGTTATCCAGATCAAAACTCCAGACCTTGGCGGCGTGAACAATTGCGTTGACGCAGTTATTTATTGCAAATCTAAAAACATCGGCGCTTATCTTGGCGGCACTTGCAACGAAACTAACAGATCTGCCGAAGTTTGCGCAAATATTGCTATGGCAACAAACCCATCACAAATCCTTGCTAAACCAGGCATGGGCGTGGATGAAGGCTACATGATCATCTATAATGAAATGAATCGTGTGCTTAACCTTAGCAAAGTGCTATAAGCTATAACCTTATGGTGTCTAAAGCCCAGTATGGTTCTCGCTGTACTGGGCGTTTGTTTAGATGCACACTGGAATTGCAATTCGCTTGGCAACGCATGAGCCTCGCAATGACGGAATTATGGAAACTTTAATTTAGAATTGGAAAAATTAAGGATCTATGGTGTGCAGAAGAAACGAAGTAAGCAAAAGGAGTATTCATTAATGAGAGAAATAAATGTAAAAGATATTACAGAGCTTGTTGAAAAGCTTTGTATAGATGCCTGCTGCAAATTAGGCGATGATGTTTTCGCGGCTTTCAAAAAATTTAAAGCCAGCGAGCAATCAGAGCTGGGCAAAAGCATTCTCAGCACTCTTGAAGAGAATGCCCATATCGCTAAAGACAATATGGAGCCTGCGTGCCAAGATACAGGAATGACAGTAGTCTTTGTTGATCTGCCGCAATCAGTGCAAATCGTTGGTGGCCATATTGAAGATGCCATCAATGAAGGCGTTCGACGCGGCTATGAGAAAGGTTTCCTGCGTAAATCAGTGGTGAAAGATCCTATCAACAGGGTCAACACAAAAGATAACACTCCTGCAATCATCCATTATGAGATATCTCGCGGTGATAAGCTGCGCATATCCGTTATGCCAAAAGGTTTTGGCAGCGAGAATATGAGCCAATTGAAGATGCTCAAGCCAAGCGATGGAATTGAGGGCGTGAAAAATTTCGTCATCAAAACTGTCAGCGAAGCTGGCGCAAACCCTTGCCCACCTGTTATCATCGGCGTTGGCATCGGCGGCACTATGGATAAGGCTGCATCACTAGCTAAAATGTCGCTAATGCGTCCTATCGGCTCAGTGAACCCTGATCCTCAGCTTGCTGCACTTGAAGCAGAGCTTTTGGAAAAAATCAATAAACTAGGCATTGGCCCCGCAGGCTTTGGCGGCACAACTACAGCTATGGCTGTGCATGTCGATACCTATGCAACTCACATCGCAGGGCTTCCTGTGGCTGTAAACGTTGGCTGCCATGCTTATCGCTTGGCTGCTGCGGATCTATAAGGAGGTAAAACATGGCTGAAAGAATTAATTTGACTGCTCCACTCACTGATGATGTTATCAAGACATTGAAAGCGGGGGATATGGTTTTTATCTCTGGCACTATTTACACAGGAAGAGATTCTGCACACAAAAAAATGGTTGAGCTTTTGGAAAAAGGCGAACCAATGCCTTTTGATTTTACTGGCCAAGTCATCTATTATGCTGGCCCTTGCCCAGCTAAACCTGGCAGGCCAATAGGCTCTGTAGGCCCTACCACAAGCCTGCGGATGGATGCATACTCACCAAAACTTATCAGAAAAGGTTTAAAATCAATGATAGGCAAAGGTTTCCGTAATAAAGAAGTTATGGATGCAATGGTTGAGTGTGGTGGCGTATATTTTGCTGCTATTGGCGGCGCGGCTGCCCTAATGGCAAAATGCGTGCAAACAGCAGAAGTAATCGCCTTTGAGGAATTTGGCACAGAAGCTGTAAGAAAACTCACTGTTAAAGATCTGCCAGTGGTTGTTGCTATTGATTCCAAAGGGAACGATATGTACAAAATTGGCATGGAAAAATTTGCTAAGAACTAGTGTAGGATAAAAAAAGCCTCCCATTATGGGAGGCATTGTCATTTGCAAGGCCGCACTTCGCTTATCTTTTAGTCATAAGCTCATCACGGGAAAGGGCGTTATATATTGCCTCATTGAAGCCCAAAGCTTCTTTTTGAACATCTGTGAGAGTGTCACTGCTATTGATATCAACTACATCCCTCAAATCTTCTCCCACGATATACACTTTGTCATCTTCCCCAGAAATATATTTGATATTGCGTCTATCTTGATCCAGCAAACTTGTGCCAGTGCTAGCATATAGATCTGGTGAATTGATAATATCAATAATGGTTGGCAAGATGTCATCTTGCGTCCCATATGTTGTGTTGATGCCAGCCTCTATCAAAGCTGGTGCATATATTAGCAAGAATG
>JAITWL010000152.1 GCA_031285285.1 Deferribacteraceae bacterium
CAATGACGAAGGATAAAGGCATATTTTATCAAGAATTATTATTGATAATGTTCCCGCACTGGATTTATTCTGGATTGCGGCTCAAGGCCGCAATGACGTGTGCTGTCACCCCTGCGAAGCGAATGGGTCTTGGCATTTCATGACAAGTCTAATGACGGAATTATGGAAACTTTAATTTAGAATTAGGGGCAGCAATCAACGCACTTTCAGGTCTATCGTCATTGTTGCTTCATCTGGCTCATTATATAACACTGCTGAGAAGCGCATTTGCTCGACGAATGCTCGCAATGTGCGCTCCAGCTCTGGGCTTAGTGGCGGCATTATGATATCTATAGGACGGCCAGCTGCATCTACCTTGAAGCTTATCTTTACGCTGGTATTATTAGATAATTTAAAGTCTGGCGCAGGCGGAACACGCGAAGGACGACGACCTTTGCCTTTGAATTCAATCTCGCCACTGATTCTATCACTAACAAAAGTCGCTATCACTGGCACATCCACGCGCCTATCAGGTTCTTCTACAGGCTCTGTAGGTGTTTCTTCCACTGGCTCGGCGACAGGCTCTTCTATTGGCTCATCTATTGGCTCATCTGTAGGTTCTTCAATCGGTTCTTCTGGCTCAGGCAGCTCTTCGGGTTCTTCGACTGGCTCTTGCGGCTCTTCTGCTGGTTCTGGTTCATCCGCTTCTTCGGTATTCTCTTCTGGCGCGGGGTTGTCATCTTCATCCACTATATCTAGCTCGCCAATAGCCTCTTCTATATCATCTGCGCTGGTTTCATCTGCTGAGCTAGTTTCAGTTGGTGTTTCAGACTCTATCGCTGGCTCAGGCTCGGTCACGACTGCTGGCTGCGGCTCAGAAGGCGCTATCTTGCTCACAGGGGTGAATTCCACCACAGTGACAGCAAGCTGCACATCATCCTTAGGCCAGCTCAGCAAAAGCAACAGCGAATGCAAAGCCAGCGACACAATAAAAAACACAGCCAATAGTTTCATCGCTTTCACTCCAAGAGCACAATATCACAAAGCAATAGAAAAATGCAACTGATTGACCTCGTTTGAAAATTCACCAATTGATTTTTACCTAAATATCAGGCTATACTAGCTATGTTATAACAATATGTTTTTGGAGGAATGAGGAATCATGAGTTTCAATAATCTTGACACTGTATCGGCGTATACAAAACTGCTTGCCCTTGCAGCAGAGGGCAAAAATTTTGACTTTCGCAAGCTGCTTGATGGCGCACGTGTGCAGAGCTGCAAGGCCGCTATGGCTGGTGGGCTACAATATTCTTGGGCAGCGAAGTCTGTGAATGATGCTGTCATCACGCAGCTGCAAGCTCTTGCAGACGAAACAGAGCTAATATCTAAGTATAAGATGATCCTTGATGGCGAAACTATGAACACTGGCGAAAATCGCAAAGTGCTCCACCAATTGCTGCGCGGGCAGCTTGGTAAAGCTGTCACCCACGAGGGCAAAGATCTTGGCAAATTCTATGCTGAGCAGCTGGCACGCTTCTCCGCCTTTGCAGCCGCTGTGCATGCTGGCCAGATCAAAGGAAGCACTGGCAAAGCCTTCACCACAGCCGTGCAGATCGGCATCGGCGGCAGCGACCTTGGCCCACGTGCGATGTATATAGCCTTGGAAAACTGGGCAGAGAAAGAGGGCTGCAAGAAGATGGCCGCTAAATTCATATCCAATGTGGATCCTGATGATGGCGCAGCTGTGATATCATCGGTGAAGCTTGAGGAGACGCTATTTGTGCTTGTATCAAAAAGCGGTACCACTCAAGAGACGCTTGCTAACGAGCTTTTTGTGAAAAATAAGCTGCAAAAGGCTGGCCTAGATGCAAGCAAGCATATGGTGGCCGTCACCAGCGAGACTAGCCCGCTGGCCAATAATCCGCAATATCTTGATTCATTCTATATAGATGATTTTATTGGTGGGCGCTATTCGGCCACATCTGCTGTGGGCGGAGTCATTCTCTCGCTTGCCTTTGGCGGGGAGACTTTCTCAAAATTCCTCAAGGGCGCGCATGAAGCTGATAAGCTTGCGCTAGAGCCTAATATCCTCAAGAATGCAGCGCTGCTTGATGCCCTGATTGGCGTGTGGGAGCGCAATGTGCTTGGCTATCCTTACACAGCCGTGCTGCCATACAGCCAAGCCCTATCTCGCTTCCCTGCACACTTGCAGCAGCTTGATATGGAGTCAAACGGCAAGCGTGTAACCCGCTCTGGTGGTGCAATAGCATATAGCACAGGCCCAGTGGTATTTGGTGAGCCAGGCACAAACGGCCAGCACTCCTTCTATCAGCTTCTGCATCAAGGCACAGATATAGTGCCATTGCAGTTTATCGGCTTCACAGAGAGCCAAAGGGCTGATGATGTTGAGGTGGATGGCAGCCTGAGCCAGAAGAAGCTGAATGCAAACCTAATTGCGCAGATAGTTGCCTTCGCCAAAGGGCAAGAGGATAGCAATAAAAATAAAGAATTCCCTGGTGGCCGCCCATCTAGCTTGATTTTTGGCAAAAAGCTGACACCAGAAGCGCTAGGCTCGCTATTGGCGCACTTTGAAAATAAAGTGATGTTCCAAGGCTTTGTGTGGTCTGTGAATAGCTTCGATCAAGAGGGCGTGCAGCTAGGAAAGATACTCACTAAGAAGGTGCTCTCGGGCAAATCAGGCGATAGTGCCCTTGATGAGCTTGGCAAATTATTAGGGATATAGAATAGAGTCACAAAACGCTTTCGTAGGCGACCAACTCGGTCGCCTCTCTCTGTTGCTACGAGAGCGTCCACGATTTATAATGATCAGCTAATGCTCTCTCATTTGGCATGCCCGTTTTTCTCAGCAGGCTGTATATGTAGTGACGCACTGTGCGGACTGCCAGCCCTACATTTTGGGCTGTGTCTTCGCGACTATCCCCATGCAGCAGGCAAAGGAGGATATTTTGCTCACTTGCATTCAGTGTATAGGCTGCGGCAAAGGCACTGATCTTTTGTGATTCCGTTTCATCCAGCATTTGTACTGGTTGTGCTTGCCACAATTTCGGCATCAGTAAGAGATAATGACGGAAGCGCCATAAGCAAAAGCCCACCACAAGCGCCAATAGGAGTGAAATTATCGTTAAGCCATATGGGATGCCCATGCCCAACTTGCGCAGGAACAGGCCAATAAGCTGCATAGGAAGCAAAGAATAAGCCAACACAATGAGCAGCGGCAATATAGAATGCGTTTTTAACAGCTTTGTAATAGCCACATACATGATAACTTGAAGAAAAGTTCTTAGAATAGTAAGAGGATAAAAAAACGATGTTTGCGCAATAAAACCATTGCTATGAGCTAAACCCAATAGAAAAACGCAGGTAAAAATAGAAATACCAGCTAAAATAACTTTGTCAGGATGCGAATCTAAAAATCTTCCAGCCAATGGAAGGAGAAAAAGCATAAGAAAATATGCTATCTTCACAGGGCTAGATGCCACCACCATTTTTGGCGCAAACATGCCCATATGTAGGCTTATTATAATCAAATTTCCCACCGCTGCCGCAAAAATCAAGCCAACAAGTCGCCATCTTATATTCATGTTAGATAATGGTGGGGCTGCAACTTCGGGATCTTTTGATGTAGCCAGTGTATACGCCACACACAGCCCCGCAGCCCCCACCAGCCAGCAACAGACGGAAAAAAGATAAGCTGCCTGTTGACTCAGAGCTTGTGGCGAGATAAGGTCAAGAAGAGGGAAAATTAGCGACCACAGCAACTCGCCAGAGGCTAATAATATCGCGAAGGCAAAGCCTTCCTTGCCAGACGGCACATTGTTAGCAAATAGGAAAAGACCAATTGGCGTAAAAAGTGCCATGCTAAGCACTAAGACTGGTGGATTGCCCATGAAAAAGCGAGCAAAAACTTCCTCTGGCAAAAAAGGTACAGCAAAGACAAAAAGCCCTATCAAAGCAAAAACGGTCGATAAAAAACTAATGCGCTGTATCCCTTTTCTGACAAGGAAATATAAGAGCACGCCGAGTATTGCAACCAATGCATAGTGAACAAAAAGGCCACCATTCTGCCCTTCTCTCAATGAACCTCGTAGGTTAATAACAATCATACCGATATACATGGAAAAATACAAAAGCCCAACACTCAAGGCTGGCGGGAAAAAGCTGTTACGACGCATCAATACTCCTAAGCGGTTTGCCACAGAAAGGTAATATAATAACTTTGAGAATAAAAATCAAGCTGGCAATCCAGCTCTTAGGGGTTAAAACTGCGGCTTATACTCAAAGCCTGCTGCGGCTACTGAATCATAGAAAGGAGTGATTTTTTCCTCCCTATTGAGTATGCCATTCACTATACTGGCAGGAAAAGTCTCTATGCCATTGTTAAAAATTTCCACATTCCTATTAAATATCTGTATTGCTGCGCCTATATTTTCCTGCTGCTCGCTGATTTCGCGCATAAGGTTTTGCATCAACTCGGCGCTTTTTAGCTCGGGATAGGCTTCCACCACCACATTTAGCTGATCTGTGATAGCCGACATGCGCGATTCCACTTGTGTCACCTTATTTATATCGATTTCATCCACTGAAAGCGCGCTCAAGCCAGCACGTAGTGACACGATCTCTTTTAAGATACCTTGTTCGTAGGTCTTATATTCTTCTGCTACATCTTCGATAGCTGGCAGTATTTGGTTTTTTTGACGCTCCTGCGTGATCACGCCAGCCCATGCTCTCTCAATGGCGTTTTTATTCTTAATGATTGAGTTATAAATAGCGATAATGGCGACAATAACGACGACAAGCGCGATTCCTGCGACCAGATAAGTGTTCATAAATCCCCCTATTACGAAGCTTACATGTTATTTAAAGTTACTATCTGTTTGTACCATCAAAAGATACAAAAAGTCTAGCACCTCTTGAAGTGAAGAAAAAATTGTGTGTCCTTTGGTGGAATCAGAAAACGCCTTAGCATCTGCTAGCCTGTGTGGCAGCTTGAGATCGAGCAGATCGATTGTATCAAATGAGACACAAAGCCGTGCATCAGCATCTATTTCAATATTAGCTTTAGGAAAACGCTTGGCAAATTCTTCGATCTTCAAAATCACTGCAGGTTTCAAGAATTTTGCAGCGCTTAATTCATCTTTAGCATACACTTTGAAGCGCTTATTAAAATCAATTGACTCTGTTGTCCATTTTGTGGGATAGAAAGCAGGCACACTTGAGCTCATGATTAGCAAGCTATCAGTGGTAAAATTGTCCAATATCACCCCATAGCGATAATAATGACTATAAGAATAGCCTTTCTTCTGCTTGGTTCGCACCACATAGTGAAATTTATAGACAGAATAGCTGAGGTTATGCTCTTCTTTTTCGCTATAGCCTTGCACATAATATTCTATCTCACGAGTATAATTACCCCTTACAAATTCGCCATAGCGCCTATCAAGCTCAGCCATGCTCGGTGGATCGACGGGCTGCATGCCATTATCATAGATAGCATCACGCAGAAATAGCTCTTGCTCAAGATCTTGCAGCCTAGAGCTTCTGAAAATAGCTACTATCAACGGTATCAGCGCTAGCACACTAAATGCAATAAGCCAAATGATGTGATAACCATAGCGCCACCATGTAAGCCCAGTCGCTATAGCAATAGCTATAAATGTGAGATATAGAGGCACATTATTATAGCATATCGGGCGGCCATAGCTTATGGCTAGCTGCATGATGGCTTGCAAGTCATCATGCGTCTTTGCCTGTGCCAACATATTGCGCATCTGTTTGACTAATTTTGTTACTGACATGATAAAAAAGCCTATACAGCCTCAGCCTTCATACGGGCGAGCGCTTCAGAGGAGATGATCACTTTATCCATCGACATCTCTGTTGTCTCATCCACTTTCTTTTCGCTCACATCATTTGATTTGAGCATGCGGCTAAGCGCACCCACACTCTTGTCAGCATTGCTTGATGCTGCGGAATAAGCAGCATACCTGTTGTTAACGGCTAAAACATCTTGCATAGTAAACCCTCCATGATAACTTATAAAACAACATTTCATCCATGATTGCTGTCCATGATATTACTAAAGCAAAGATCGTGCCAAATGGATTGGGAAAAAATTTCCTTGTGCTGTACCTGATGAAAAATCAAGAATTATTATTTTTAGTATCCAAAATTTTACAATAGTCGATAATACAAAAGACGGATGCCTGCAAACTTATTAAACTTGCGTCAATGCACAGTTTCATGCTACTATATGCGTGGATGCTTGTCAGCAGGGCTAAAGCTTGCTGCGGAGATTTTTATAAAATTATGAAAAAGATTATTATAGCTATATTTCTTACAATTCTTGTTGCTGTGCCAGTTGCACTTTATGTGGCGGCAAACTATTTCTTTAAAAAGCAGCTAGAATATGCTGCAGCTGAGCTTGGTGTGGCTGATAGGGTCTCATGGAGCAAGTCTGGAATCAATATATTTGGCAGGAGCGGTTATATTACAGATGTCAGGCTGGGCGATATAACCGCTGAGAGAATAACCTTCTCCCGCTATTCATATAAGCGTACGCTCACCATCCAGCTTGATAATCTCACAGTGCCTGTGACGCCTGCGCTTGGCAGGCTCTATGATCCAGCATATATGATGGGCTACACTGCTTTGCACATGCAATCAACTATTAATTGCGTGCTGACTGGCAGCACACTAGATGTTGCTTCCGACAATACAAATATTGTGGAGATAGGCAAATCTAGCTTTGCGCTCTCATTTAGCGATATTAGCTCCGACCGCATCATTCCAGCGCTTACGAGCATAGTGAAGCAGGATAAGCCGCTCAGCACGATGACTGCAAGGCTGGATAACTCAGCCGATGTAGTGGCAAGGGCGGTGAATGTGCTGGCGATGGTCACTAATAGCGATTATGATCACGCCAAGGCGCGGCTGCTGGATGCTATCAGCAGATACTCAGCCGAAAGCCCTGATGCAAGCAAGCAAAATCTATTGCAGCTACACCGCCTCATTAGCAACCCAAGCGCCGTGGTGATACAGCTCGCTGAGCCGCTACAGCCAAAGGAATTGCTCACAAAGAGCTTTGGTATGAATGATATTGGCGCTTGGCGTACAACAGGCCAAGAGCTATTGATGTTGCCGATATTGATCAACGCATATTAAAAATTTTCTTGCAAGCATTACAATATAAATTATTCCAATTCTTGATAAAATATGCCTTTATCCTTCGTCATTGCGAGGCCCTGCGAAGCAATCTAGAATGCAGGATTATGGTGGCCTCTGGCCAACAATTATTAGGAACGCTGGATTGGCAACGCATGAGCCTCGCAATAGACTTGTCATGAAACGAAAAAGTTGCGTCATTGCGGGCTCGACCCGCAATCTAGGATTAATCCAATGGGG